>JBEKGU010000018.1:0-5806 GCA_050012635.1 Candidatus Microgenomates bacterium
AACTTCCCGCCTGGGTAACTTCGAAGTTGGTTAATAACCCGAAGTATCCGTATAAACGTTTTGTGTTATGCCCGGAGTGCCACCGGCCATTATTTGCCAGTGCATCCAGGGGAAGGTTGGGCAAGTATTACCCTGCTTATCACTGCAATAAACGGGGTCACTATTTCCGGGTTCCGGCCAAGGAGTTGGAACAGACTGTAGAGCAATTCGTAACCCACTTGGATGTTACTCAGGAATATACCGAGAAACTTAAAGCCTATGTGGTCGAACAATGGAACAAAAAGACCGCTGATTCATTCATAGATGAATCAATGATTGAAACCAAGATTAAAGAGCTCCAAGCCTCAGCAGAAGCTGCTGCGGATAAGATCAAGTATCTTAGTTCGGAAATTGCTATTAAGTACCTAGAAAAGGACTTGGTGACCGCAGAGACTGAAATTAAGGACCTGGAAGAACAGAAAGAAAGTCTGAAAAACAATAAAAAGACTGTAAATATGGGACTTATAATGGACTACATAAAGTATTTTCTGGAACACCTCGAAGAATTGCTGATAGATGGGGCTAATCCGCTTAAAAGAGCTGCCTTTTTTGGACTCATTTTCGATGAAATACCCACCTACCAGGATTTACTTTCTGGAACACCGAAATTAGCCCCATATCTCGCCCTAAAACCATACCTCGAGACTTCATTAGTCTCTGCTGGTGAGCCTGGAAGGATTCGAACCTTCAGTCTTTTCCTTAAGAGGGAATTGCTTTGCCATTAAGCTACAGGCCCTAGCGCCAGGCCTATATTGTATCAAATATCAGGTTGAGGTTCATTAGAGACGGGAAAATGGTAACTATTGGGAGTTTGTAAATGTTACTAATGACTGTATTCTTATTTGAAAATATGGCAACGGAAAATACGGAAAATTTGTTTCTGCTAGCAGTTTTAGCTTTAAAAGTAATTAAACCGACTTCATTAGGCTGAATTTCAGATAGAGATGTTTCGGAAATAACAATATCGGACGAGGCGTTTTCTTTAAGTATAATGTTGTTAACATCCCAAACTGATTGGCCGGTGTTTTCTACAAAGGCGACCCCGGGGAAAATGGAAGAAGTCAGAAGTACGGGTTGGGCCAATATAGCTAATATTTTCCCCTGCTGAATTTGTATCGGCTCACCCTTAGTTTTCGGTAGCGCTTGGACTTGGCTGTAAAAATCGTAGAAGTTCCCGGATTTATCTTTCCATGAAAAGACATCGAATGGAGGTTCCTGGTAACCCAGAATAAAAGGTGTAACAGCTACTATTTTATTGTCGCTCCAGACGTTGTTAAATGCATATGCTAATTTGCCTGCAATTTTATCTATTGAAGTAAGGTTCTCTTTACCGACTACGTTATGTGCCCAGCCGGTTTCGGTTATAAAGACCGGCAAATTTTTTTGTACACCTAGGTTTTTAAGGTAATCCAGTTCCCATTGGTAAGTTTTAATTGTTCCCCTGCCGGTTGCATACTCTGACCCTGTAAACGCGGGATTGGGGTAAGAATGTGATGTCCAACCATCCACCTCGTCAAAAATATTCACATCAGTCTCTACCATTTTTTGGAGATATAGAGATTCCTCCATGGATGTTTTGGAATTTGGAGCAGATGCATCCAAGCCCGCTGGCAGAATAAAATAATCATCATTTGTTTGTTTCAACTTTTGGGAGATAGTTCTAAGATAAAGTGTATACTCCGCGGGATTAACCTCTCCACCCCATTCTTCCGCATGATTAGGCTCATTACCAATAATGATATACCGATTTTGAGTGACCCAGGTGAGAGAATTAAAAAATGACACCCAACCGTCAATTTCATCTAAACTAAGTTTTATCCAATTACCGTTTTCCAAATGACTGGCCAGCCTAACTATGGGGATAAGATGCAGATTGCGGCATTTATCAAATACTTTCTGCCATCTTTTTGTATCCCGTTCATCGTTTCTGATGACAAAAGTCACATATCCCCAATCTCCACCAGTGGAATTTACTAATTTCGCCGCATCGTCCAAATCCACTGGGTCTGCAATATGTATGCCGAATTTATTATTGGGAACGGAAAACGGGTCACCGACCGCTTTGGCACAAGGATGAATTATGCCAAATAACAAAACAGTTAAGAATAGGATTAGTGAGATTTTAAACACTTAGTGCGCCTGGGAGGAGTCGAACCTCCACAAACCCAGTTCCGAAGACTGGTGCCCTATCCGTTAGGCCACAGGCGCTGATTTACGGTATAATTATACCTCATATGGATGACATTTCCGAACAAATAGAGTTCGTTAAAAAAGAGCTAAGGGATACCCCTTATCACAAAGGTACGGAACACTATATCGGGAAACTCAGAGCCAGGCTGGCTCGGTTAAAAGATAAAGAGCTAGAAGGTATTATTAAAAGTAAAGGTGGTGGTGGGGGTGGAGGTTATGCCGTTAAAAAACAGGGAGATGCAACTATAGTTTTAATTGGCCCCCCGTCATCCGGAAAGTCCACTTTAATCAATAAAATTACTAATGCCGAAAGTAAAGTGGCCCCCTATGATTTTACAACTGTCTCGGTAGTTCCCGGAATGCTTATCTATAATGATGCTTATATCCAAATTCTGGATGTTCCTGGCTTAATTCAGGGAGCCCGAATGGGTAAGGGTCGGGGTAAAGAAGTTCTGTCAGTTGCCCGAGCTTCAGACTTATTGGTAATTATGACGGATGTGCAAAGATTGGATTTTATCGACACCCTGAAAGCTGAGCTGGAAGAATCAGGTATTAGAATTAATAAGGAAAAGCCCAAAGTAAAAATTGAAAAGAAAGTTGACGGTGGGTTAACTGTATTTTCAAATATTAGGCAAGATCTGACCCAAGAGATGGTAAAAAATATTGCCCAGGAAATGGGCTTTAAAAATGGCAGTATTACTCTAAACGAAATGGTGACAATGGATCAATTGATTGACAGCTTCTCCAGAAGCCGGGTGTATATCCCGGCAATATTCGTGATTAATAAAATTGATGAGAATAAGGCTATAGAAAAAGATTTGAGAAATAAGGGCTATTTAACTATGAGTGCCCGAGATGATGCCGATCTTGTTGAGTTTAAACAACTGGTGTGGAAATCCTTAAAGTTTATTAAAGTTAATTTAATTGATTCCCCAATTATTATGAAAGAGGGGCAAACATTAGCTGATTTGGCTAATAAAATTGGTACTGATTTTAGTGAAAAATATAAGACTGCAAAAATTTGGGGCTCTATCGCTAAGTTCCCCGGTCAGGAAGTGCCCTTAACTACTCCATTAGTTGAGGGTTTACAGGTTAAGTTTCTGGTATAATTGCAACTGCGAGCAGGTGTGGCGGAACTGGCAGACGCGTACGGTTCAGGGCCGTATGGACATTAAATGTCCGTGAAGGTTCAAATCCTTTCACCTGCACCACGCGGGGATGGCGCCTGCCTGCGCAGGCAGGAAATTGGTAGACGCTTATGTATTATGTGTATGTGATAAGGAGTATCGAAAATAATTGGTATTATGTGGGTATGACAGAGGACGTTAGCAAGCGAATAGACGAACATAATGCAGGTTATGTAAAATCGACAATGTTTCATAGGCCGTTTGAGCTTTTCTTTGTACAAATTACAGATAATCGTTTGTCAGCTCATGATTTAGAGAAGCATTTGAAAGTGAGATGGAATAAAGAAAGTTTGATTGGTCTTTATGCGGGGATGGCGAAATTGGTAGACGCGCAGTCTTGAGGAGGCTGTACCGTAAGGTATGGAGGTTCAAATCCTCTTCCCCGCACTTATGAACAAGAGGGATGAGAAGTTTACATTAAGAGCTGCTGTATATTTAATTCCCATAAAGGGAAACAAGGTTCTACTTTCCAGAAGATATCAAACCGGGTGGATGGACGGAAAATATAGTTTAATAGCCGGACATATCGACGGGAATGAATCTGTTTTTACGGCTATGATTAGAGAAGCTTCTGAGGAAGATGGAACCTGAAAAATGTGATGATTTACGGTGGTTCCCGCTAAATAAACTTCCTAGGAATTTACTTGCTTATGTTAAAGAAGTTATAGATTCCAGGAACGACGATATTCCGCTTATTGAGTATGGGTGGAAGTGAAGTGTTTTTCGTGCTGACCCTGATCATTAGCCTTACTTCTGGCCATGTGGTCAGGTTTATCACAATAGCTTGTTTCTATAGTTAAGTAATCGGTTCTATAGTCTAAACCACCGTATTTCTCTGCTTCTTGTAAATCCCGTCTGGATATTTCGGATCGCAGCTCTTTCATTATTAAATTATTTACAAATATTATGATATTCCGGGCCGCTAATTTCCAGAAGCTAAAATATGTTAAAATGAGAGGCTAGGTCGCTTAGCGCAGCTGGTTAGCGCGCCTCGTTTACATCGAGGAGGTCGGGGGTTCGAATCCCTCAGCGACCACATTTGTTATATAATATCGGATATGCCGAGGTAGCCAAGGTGGTCAAGGCGCATGTCTGAAGAACATGAAATACAGGTCCGACTCCTGTCCTCGGCACTTGAATTAAAGAGTTTGCACATTGACATTAATGTACACTGGAAACTATCCTAGAAGAGGATGATTAGCGTACGTAAAAAGTTACTTTACGAAGAGGCAAAGAAATTAAGGCAATCTGGAAAAAGTTATTCAGAAATTAAGAAAGAAACTGGTGTTTCCAGAAGCACTTTGAGTAGCTGGTTTGCAAAAGCTGAATGGTCTAAGTCTATCGGTGCCAAACTGACTGAAAAATATAAAATCATCAATGCAAGTCGTTTGGTAAAAATAAATAAGATTAAGGGTACCAAAACAGAGTTGAAACATGACGACTATCGTCTAGGAGCAAGGAATGAATATCAAGGGTTAAAACAAAACAGATTGTTTAATGCCGGTATTTCTATTTACTGGGGAGAAGGAGACAAAAGTGGCCAAGGAAGAGTTGCTGTTGTTAATTCTGATCCGGGGATGATGCAGGTAATGGTGAATTTTTATAGAAAAATTTTAAATGTACCGGAAAAGAAACTACGAGCGGCACTCTTTTTGTATAAGGATATTAATGAGGCAGAAGCTTTAAAATTTTGGTCGGAAAAATTGAGGATTACGAAGGAGAGGTTTATTAAGACACAGTTTTTGCCAAGCAAGAGTACTTTGACTAAAAGTAAAGTAACTTACGGAATGTGTAACATATATTTTTGTAGTACGGAAATGAGTATTAAAATAGACGAGTGGATAAGATTGATGATCGACGATATGCGGGTATAGCACAGTGGTAATGCACCTCGTTGCCAACGAGGGTAGAGGGGTTCGATTCCCCTTACCCGCTCCAGGCCCTGTAGCTTAACGGATAAAGCGACTCTCTTCTAAAGAGTAGACTGAAGGTTCGATTCCTTCCAGGGTCACAATGCCGAGGTGGCGGAATGGTAAGCATAGCTTGGCCATTCCAAAACCTATTTGTATTAAATGCCGAGGTGGCGGAATGGTAGACGCGCTGGCCTTAAGAGCCTGTACCGCATTTGCGGTGTGGAGGTTCGACTCCTCTCCTCGGCACTCCTCGATTACTCGGAGTAAACTATCCGAGAGTTTGGGGTTAACTGTCCAATGAGCTGGTTTACATATATAGTTGAATGTAGGGACAAGTCTTTTTATACGGGGATTACCTGGAATCTTAAAAAGAGAATATCTGAACATAATTCAAGAGTTCAATCTTGTCTTCAGATAAGCAAAGTACCAGTAAAATTAGTTTACTGGGAAAAATTTAATGATAGGTTTGAAGCAGCT
>JBEKGU010000019.1:0-5779 GCA_050012635.1 Candidatus Microgenomates bacterium
AGAGAATTTAAGAAAGCCTCAAAAGACACAGACGATACAGATAAGAAGGAAAAAGGATAAAATTTGAGAGAATGTTATTATCGTGGGAAACATCAAACCCTTTGAGTCTCCTGAGTTGACCGCAATAGTAAACAAATATTCTCCCTCCCTCAAAGAAGCCAGAAAAAGAATTATTTTTACGCTTGCATTTTTCGTAGTTGCCATGTTTGCCGGTTTTATCTTTTATGAACAAATAATTAAATTTTTGGTTAATCTTCTTTCGCTCAAAGGAATTAACATTGTTTTTACTTCACCTTTTCAGTTCATCAATCTTGCTATTAGCTGTGGCGTTGCCACCGGATTCATCCTTTCTTTTCCGTTATTTATCACCCAAATCCTATCTTTCTTAAAACCCGCTTTAAGAGGAAAAGAATACAAAATGGTGGTTAGATTCTTGCCTTTTTCCATCATCCTTTTTTTAATCGGCTTTATCTTTGGGGCTCTCATTATGAAGTGGCAAATCGAAATCTTTCTAAATAGGTCCATCTCTTTGGGTATCGGTAATATACTGGATATTAGCCATCTTTTATCTACGGTCCTTTTAACTTCCACCTTAATGGGGATTGGCTTCCAATTTCCGATTATCCTATTGCTTCTAATGCGTATGGGAATCATTAATTCCCAACAGCTAAGCAAACAGCGCCGGTGGGTTTATCTGGGTTCTTTTATCTTTGCCGTTCTTCTTCCTCCCGATTCAATTCTGGCTGACATTCTTCTCTCTTTACCAATGATAATCATATTTGAAATTACATTAATGTTGAATCATGTTTTCGAAAGAAAAAGGGCTTAGTTATATTAGAGTTACGATTCTCGAGCTTTGTTTAGTGGCGATATTTTTTGGAAATTCCCCATTGTCAAACCATAAGCTTTAGAAATATAATCTAGGTCTAGGGGGCAAAAAACGCACAACCTAGACAAATATAACAACCGACTAAAGGTCGGTTTATTTATTTATCAAAGAGCCGAGAGGCTCTTTTTTTTATGGGAGGGGGTGAATATAGAATGAGCGAAATTATTAAACATACAAGACTTATAAGAAATGGTGTGCAAATTCCAGCAACGTTGGCTGGAAACGATCCCGATCATCAAAGTGTTGATGCCGGAATAGTCGAATTAAAGAGGGATCCAAGCTTGGATGCTGCCCCGGTACGGATTGATGCACAAACAGCAAACTTAAGAGCTGAAGGGTTGCCAGAAGGAGGGTTTCAAAAAGTAGTTGTAATACACGATAAAGGAACGGAAGTACTTTATCAGGCAACTGAAAGGAGTTAGTTAAAGAAACAGATTCTGAATCCATCCATCAGGTGGACTATTTCTGCAGTTCAAGAAAAACCGGCTGATCGGCGCTTAATTTTACCGCCGTCGCATCTACAGTCTGTTCTTGCCCTCTAATATCTGTGACTTTTACCTGGCCTGAAATTTCCTTCGCTAACGTCCCCGACCACAAAGCGTAAATAGTTTTGCTGCCAACTGCAAACTTATATTGGCCATCAGCAATTTTTTCCACCTTGGAAAAACCCTGAATTTTGGAGTCGATGGTTTGCAAAGTTTTAAGAAATAACCTACTTTGGCCTTGGGTATTAAAAATCGCCCCGCCGCCAATATTTTGATTGTCCTGGCCGACAAAATCAGGGAAAATCCTCTCCGTATTATTGGCAAAAGCCAGAATTGAATAGCGAAAATACCACGCAGCTTGGAATTCCGGGCTTTGAGTTGGAAATGTCATGGCAGGCTGATTTTGACGTGTCGGCCCGCCCGCAGGCTCGCCTCGATTCGGCGAAGCGGGCGGGGCAGGCGTCCCTGAGTAAGTTCCAAATTCGGTAATCCACAGTGGCATCTTGAGACTCTGACTGGTTATCAGATTATTGTAAAAATCTAAAACTTTCAAAAACGCAGATGGGTCACTGGCGGCTCCATTCTTTTCCCTATCCCAATGCAGATTAAAAACATCCAAATATTTACCGCCGCCTAACTCAAAAAATTTGGTCCAGTAATCTCTTTCGTTGCTATTGTAGTCAGCAAATCCCGAAGCGCCGCCGTTCAAAACGATTGCTTGGGGATCGGCTTTTTTGATCGTTTCCGATGAAATCTTCAGCAGATCAAAATAAGCCTGAGGATTATTTTGATAACCGCTACAATTTCCCTCAGGTTCGTTGCCAATTTCCCAATCCGAAACCACATCCTTATACCTTTTCACCATTGCGGTCAGAAAATTTTGATATTCCACCCAGTCGTTTGGCGGACCGGCTTTAGAATTATAATAAGTGTCGCTGCACCCGGCAATCACCGCTGTGTTCTTTTGATCCCAAGCTGCATATGGCTGAATAACGGCGGAAAATTTTATTCCTGTTTCTTTGGCATGCTGGGCTGCCAAATCAGTCAATCTCCAATCAAAATTTCCTTTTTCGGTCTCAATTACATTCCAGGTAAAAAGGCCGGCCATTTCTCTGTCTGAAGAAAATCCGGTTTCTTTGACTAATACATCTTGGCTCTCATAATATTGTTGCAAGGAACTTAAATATTTTTCAAATTCCTGCGAGTCACTTTTGAAAACAGACCAGTCTGTTTGCGACTCATTACCCATCTTGGCAATGAGAAAACCACCCTGGGCGAGGTAAGCAGAGAACGTTCCGAATAGCGTGTCTGTATTATTGGAAGACTGTTCAGATGGAATTAGAGAGTGAAGGGGAGAGGATTTTTGAAAAATAAAATAGGCACTAATGCCACAGATGACAACTAATAATATTAAAATTATTATTGGAGCGAAGCCTTTTTCGGGTCTAGGCAGTTCCATTTGGTTTAACTTAATTGTAGACGCATATTTAGCAAATCATCAACTTTTTTCCAAAATTGCTGGACACCGTTAGTGGCCAACTCATTGCCTTCCCGGAAATTTTCTTCTCCCCTACCTGCCGGCAGGCAGGCCACCTTGGCCATTTTCTCAAACACCCCCTCGTTAAGACACCAATTAATTATTTTTACATCCTGATCAGGATTATTGGTCAATTTTATGGCTCTCTCGGGTAGAAGATGATGATCTGATAAAAAATTTAGATTATCTTGTTCTTGTTTTCCAATGGCTTGGGTAAGAAGAAGGATTACACCACCTCTTTGACTGGGAGTTAAAAGAGCTTTAAAAGATTGTTCACTGGGTTTAACTATTTCCAAAGCCATAACCTTTTCTTGGTATAATTTTTCGTAGCTATCGACCACTTTTTTGTCCGAGTCGTTTTCAATAACCGTAACATGGTGTCGGGCTTTCATTTTATGAATAAAGGTCACTGTATGAATATTATTTTTAATAACCAGGAAAATTTGGAATCTTTCGGAGCTTCCGGCCAATTTGGAAATTATTTTGTCATAATAGCTTAATCCCACCGCGGCCCCCGAAATGGGAATAACTATATTGATCTTAGTAGCGGAATCACTGCTATACTGCCTAAGTCTGGAGTTATACTCTGCATCATTAAGTTTTATGCCCAATGTTTTGCTTAAAGGGTATGGCAAGACAACAATATCAGAGTGTTGGAGACCCTTCCTTTGGGCATAACTTGCCAATTCCTTTCTCACTTTTTCGCTGGGGACACAGATCAAATCAGCTCCCTCAACATACCAAATCTTCATTGAAGTAGCATCAGTAACCTGAACCACCAGTATAAGTTTTACTTTCAGATTCTTCTCCAGGCGGTGCTTTATTTTTGCCAGTTGATGGGCCAGACCAAAGTGGGTCGAAACCACCACCACAATCTTCTTCTCATTCCATTGTTGAATAATCAAATGTTCCATCTGCTGATAAAGGTGTTTGGTAGTCATTCTTAATACCCAAATATACAATCTGTCAAACCACTGCTCCTGCTTTTCTTGCTGAAACCATTCCATAATTCTCCTGATAAAAGGATTGATGCTCATTAACCTATGCCAGTAGGTAATTTTGGTATCATCAGAACCTAAAAGTACCGCATTAATCCCTTCCGGCAAACCCTCATACAAAGCATCAGTTACCCTTAAATGTCCTAAACCGGCAGGCGCATAAGTAAAAACCAGAAGAACATCCGGCCTTTTTAGATTTTCCATATGATATTATTATATTACCTACAGAAAGAAGGTGATTAGAAATGGCTAAGAAAAAAGCCAAAGTCTGTAAGTGCTGCGGTTGTGATTGCAAAAAGTGCCTGAAAGGCAAGTGTTGCTGTGATGCCTGCCAAAAGGCAAAGAAAAAATAGTATGGCGAATACGCCCCTGCATTATAGGAACCCCAAGTACGGTTGGATTCCGGATTTACCCGATAAACGCGATTTCCTGTATAAAACCTTGGTTCCGCAAATTACCCCCTTGCCGGGCCGGGTCGATCTGCGGATGAAGTGTAGTCCGGTGGAAAACCAAGGAAATTTGGGCTCGTGCACAGCTTGTGCCCTAACCGGAAATCTGGAATTCTTGAAAAATCGGTCAGACTTTAGTGAATTATTTCTTTACTATAACGAACGGGCTATCCGAAACACTCAAAATGCCGATAGCGGGGCCTCGCTTAGGGACGGCATTAAATCTCTGGTTAAATTAGGCGACTGCCTGGAAAGTTACTGGCCGTATATTATTGATAAATTTACCCTTAAGCCTGACGAAAAAGCATATCTTGACGCTTTGAAGTATCTGGTTCTTAGTTACTACAGAATCAGCTCAGTTCCGGAAATGAAACATACGCTAGTCTCCGGCTATCCTTTTGTTTTTGGTTTTTCAGTTTATGAAAGCTTTGAAGAGCCTGGTGTTGCCCAAACCGGCATTGTTCCCCTACCGGCTCCCACAGAGCATCTTTTGGGTGGACACGCAGTTATGGCAGTGGGGTTTAACGAAGCAAATCAACAATTTATTGTCAGGAATTCTTGGGGAAACGCCTGGGGCGATCACGGTTACTTTTATATGCCCTATGACTATCTGGACAATTCTTCTCTCTCCTCCGACTTCTGGACCATCAGAGATATTTGTAAACAATAATAATTGCCAGAATGGCTCCGACGGCACCCAAGAAGAGTGACCACAGGGAAAGAAAATCTGCTCCCCACAGCGCCGGAATATAACCCCCGACGATTGACCCCACAAAAGCTGCCAGATAATACATCTTTTTTGAGTGCACAATTTATTTTAGCGTATAATTAGGATGTATGTTGGTTTTAATCCTGCTTTTAGTTGTTGGGTCACTCCTTGTCTATATCTCAAAATTTAATTTCGTGCCGGTTACCGTGAATTTGGGAGTATATGTTATTTCGAATATCCCCCTCTTTTATGTGATTGCCGGTTCTTTAATAACCGGTTTAGTACTGTCCTATGTAATTTATCTTGTCCATGCCATTTCTACCTCTTTTACCCTCCACGGCAAGGATAAGGAGATTAAAAAAGATAAGGATGAAGTTCTGGAGCTAACCAAACGGGTACACCAGTTGGAGTTAGAAAACGAAAAACTAAAACATAATCCCGGTGTCGAGCCCGAAGACCGAAACGCTTTGTGAAAAACCTCTTAGCTAAAATATACAAAGCCCTGCATCTCCCTGAAGGTCTGCAGTTATTTGTTATGCGTTTTTTCCAAGATCAATTTTTGGTGGGTGTCACCGGGATTATTTTTAACAACCAAAACGAAATTCTTCTTTTTAAACATACTTACAGGGCACAGGCTTGGAGTTTACCCGGTGGGTATTTAAAATCCGGTGAGCATCCCCGCGAAGCCCTGGAAAGAGAAATCAAAGAAGAA
>JBEKGU010000020.1:0-5728 GCA_050012635.1 Candidatus Microgenomates bacterium
ACTATTGGGACTAAGGAACAAGTTAGGTTGGTTACTCTCTCGGGCCAAAAAATTGATACCTGGGCGAAGATTGATACCGGCGCATGGCGGACATCAATTGATCGGACTTTAGCGCAAGAGTCTGGGTTATTGGACACTAAAAATGTTCTTTGGAGTAAGACATTTAAGGGGGCTTTAGGGACCGAAAAAAGACCGATAATAAATTTGAAATATTATCTGGCGGGAAGAAGAATAAATACCCTGGCTTCGGTTGCCGATCGGAGTAAACTGAGAAGACCCCTAATAATCGGTCGGCGCGACCTAACCGGATTTTTAGTTAAAGCATAATGTCTAAAATTCTAATTTTATTTAATAAAAAATCATTTAACAAGACACTGTTTTGCGACCATCTTAAAAAGAACTTGCCGCCGAATGTTAATGTGGACGCCCGGGACTTAGAAGATGTAAGTGTGGATATTAACTTCAGAAATATTGAGATCTGCGTAGGTGGCACTAATTTTGAAGATTATGATTTGGTCTATTTTAGGCGTGCCGGCGGCCAGTTTATGTGGTTGGCCGGGACGATTGCCCTCTACTTAAATTTCAGGGGCATTAAATACTTTGATACTACCTATAGAGAGGTGGGCCCAATGGGATCCAAATTGGCATCTTTTTTAAAGATGGCCTACGCGGGGTTGCCCGTTATCCCTTCGTATTATTGTCATAGAAGTTTGGTAAATTTGAAAGAGATGGAGATTGTGGACAAGTTTAATTTACCCCTGGTGGCCAAAGAAATTTCTTCCCAGAGAGGCGAGGGGGTATGCCTTATTACCAAGAGGGAGGATTTTCAGGAGTTAATTTTTAAAAATCCGGAGAAAAATTATATTTTTCAAAAATATATTCCCGCCAGCGAGGAATATCGGGTCTTGGTTTTGGGCCAGGAAATTGGGGCTTATGAACGAAAGACGCCAACAGCTGTCGGTGAATTTAGGAGTAATGTGGCTTTGGGAGCCAAGGAGGAGTTTATGGATGTTCGGGATATTCCCGAAAATTTCAAAGTTATTAGCCTTAAAGCTGCCAAGACTTTGGGGGTAGAAATTGCCGGAGTTGATATACTGGTGGATAAGGTGGGCCAGCCCTGGATCCTGGAAGTTAATCGTGGCCCGGGTATAACTTATGAGGATCCGAAGTCAGATGAAATGAAAAACCTGGCAAAATTTTTTGTTCAAGAACTGGGTAATATTCGAAAATGAACAAAAAAGTCGGCGTTTGTTTCTCCAAAGAAATTGGCCCTCCTGACCCCCTAAGCCATATTGGTAAGAAACTTCCGGTGTATTTGGAGCTATTGGATAGGATTAATAATCAAGGGTGGAATGCATATGTGTTAACAAGGCGGACTTACTTAGGAGACGGATTATTTGACGGGGTTTGGTGCTATCAACATGGTAAATTCAAAATTCAAAAATCAAAAGTCAAAATTGATTTAGTTTATGATAGGACGGGGGGGATAAACTTTCCGCCGGAAAATGATCAGTTAAACGTTATTAATAACCGAGAGTTTAAACTTTTGGCATGGGATAAATATGCCACATATCAAGAAATTGGGAAATATATGCCGCGAACCGTTTGGGTAGGGGATTTGTGCGATAAGTTTGTTTTAAAGCCATTTAATGGGCTAAAAGGTGAGGGAGTATTAATTGGCGAAGTCAGTAAACCGGGCAAATATATTTTTCAGGAATTTGTGGATACCTCGAAAGGGTTGCCGGGAATTGTTAAAGGTATGCATGATTTAAGAGTGGTGATAATTAACGGTAAAGTTGTCTGGTGCCATGTCCGGGAACCCCATCCGGGTAAGTTGTTGGCTAACGCTGCCCAGGGGGGAAAATTAACGGAGGTAGATTATGCTAAAGTACCGGAGAGTATAAAAGAAATAGTTAGCATAATTTCTAAAAAGTTTTATGAGAAATATGATAATCCTGTTTATAGTTTAGACTTTGGTATGGGGGCGGATGGTGTTCCCAAGATCTTTGAAATCAACGACCAAATCGGTTTCCCATTACCGGAAATGAAAAACAAAGATAAATTTTTAGAAGAATTGATCCTAAATTTCAAATCAAAAATAAACTAGGTATGGAAATTAAAGCTATTTTGTTTGATATGGTGGGAGTGTTGTTTTTTAAGAAGGAAAATTATGTGCCGACTACACAGGATGAAATTAATGTCGAGAATATCGAAAAGTTATTTAACCATATCGATGATGGAAAATTACTGAAAGATATTAATGATAAGTTACAGTTAAATGCTGAAGAAATTGAAAAGGCAGTTTCATCAATACCCAATAAATTTGAACCATTTATTAACCTTTGGAATTTACTTCCTAAAATTAAAAAGCATTATAAAATTGCAGTGGTTAATAACGGAAATTCTATCGCTCTAAAATTCTGGAAAGAGAAGGCTGATTTTTCTATTTTTAATTTATTTATCAACTCAGGAGTCCTTGGTATTAAAAAGCCCGATCCAAAAATATATTTACTAACTTGTGAAAAGTTGGGGGTTAATCCCAAGGAGTGTTTATTTATGGACGATTCATTGGAAAATATTGAGGCGGCCAAAAATTTGGGAATGAAAACAATTTGGTGGGTAGAGGCAAGAAAGAAAGGGATATATCTGAAGGAATTCACTAATTTAGTACATTAGCCTCGCAAGGCGTGGCCTTGCAAGGCTAAAAATTACTTCAACTCTACAGTGGCTCCTGCGGCTTTTAACTTGTCGCTGGCTGCCTTAGCATCTTCTGCCTTAGCATCTTTTAAAACTTCAGCCGGAACCTGTTCAGTCATACCTTTTGCATCCATTAAAGACAGAGTCTGATTGATTTCTCTCAGAGCTTTAATGACAGCAATTTTGTTGGCCCCTGCGCCGGTTAAAACTACGGTTTGGTTGCCACCACTAGCGGTTTCCTCGGGGGCCGTAGCTTCAGCGGAGGCTCCTGCGGCTGGAGCTGTCGCCACTGGTATAGCGGAAACACCTAATTTTTCCTGTAATTTATTGACCAAATCTGAAAGCTCCATAACCGATAATTCTGCAACTTGATCAACTAATTTGTTAACTTTGTTAACTTTCTCTTCTGCCATTATTATTCACCACCTTTCGCTTTTAAAATAAAAAACAATTTTTGAATATTCGCTTGTAATGTACCAACTAATCCATATTCGGGGGTAACCAGGACCCCAAGTAATTGGGCCAATAGGACACTTCTGGGAGGAAGGGTAGAAAGTTTTAAGAGGGTAGGAGCATCTTGGAAAAGTCCATCTACAATTCCGACTTTCAAAGTCGGGACTTCAAATTCCTTGGCAAATTTACCTAAGACCTGAATGGGGGCCACCGGATCGCCGGAAGCTAATACTAAAGCTGTCTGGCCGGAAAGAATAGAATCAGCCAGAACTTGGGCATCAATTTTGGCAGCCATCCCGGCTCTTTTTAGCAGGGTATTTTTAACCACCACCATTTTGGCATTGACTGCTGTCAACCTGGTTTTGAGCTCCTGTTGGAATTTAACTGACAAACCGGCAAAATTGACGAGTACAACAGACTTGGCGTCCTTTAATTCTTGGGTAAGATTCTCGGCGAAGATGACTTTTTCGGCTTTTTTCATTTTGTTCCTCCACACGACTTATTTGTGTGCGTGTTATCTTAGGACAAGGGAATTATAACCTAAACGATTTTAGATTGCAATCTTCACTGCCGGGCCCATGGTAGAGGAAATATGAACTTTAACAATTTGTTTCCCGCCTCCCAGGGCCTTTATGATGGCATCAGCATTGGCTTTTAATTCCTCATCTTTTTGACTGACTTTCCCCAAAACCGTATGGATTAAGGGGGCTTCTTTTTCGGTTTTAAGGGCAATCAAATTTGCCGGGGCTGTTTTAATGGCCTTGGGATCAGTTACCAGTGTGCCATTTTTGGGATTGGGCATTAAGCCCTTCGGGCCTAAGACTCTGGCAAAAGGCACCAGTTTAGGCATAATTTCAGGAGTAGCGATTAGTATATCAAAATCAATTTTACCGGCTTTTAGTTTGGCAATAGTTCCTTCATTGGCTATTTCAACCCTTTTTTGTTTACCGGCGGAGAAGGGGAGAGTCACATTGGCGCTCACGCCCACTTTTTTGACCTGTATATGCATCTCCATGGTGCCGTCGAATTTGGAGTAGGAAGTCTCTTTGACCAATTTTAAAGCATCCGGTAATTGATAGAACTTGGTTCTGTCGATTTTGCTCTTTGCTTGGGCCCATTTTTTACCCCTCACCCTGACTCTTACTTGTTTATTTTTTTTCTCTGCGCCTTTTTCTGTTTCGGCGCTTTCAGTGACCACTGTTTCACTCTCGATAGCTTTGATTCTTTGGCCACCCTTAAGTCCGGCAATATGAATCTTGGTTTCTTTCCGGGCCTTTTTCTTGGCTTCGTTTCTCTTGTTTTTTTCTTCGTCTGAGACGAACGCGGTTTTAGTTTTTCCCATACTTATTCAATCTTTACTCCCATGCTTCTGGCAGTTCCGGCAACCACTTTTTTGGCAGCTTCGAGGTCTTTAGTATTTAAATCTTTAATCTTTTCTTCGGCAATTTTGGTTAACTGAGCTTGGGTGAGGGTTCCGGCCATCTCTTTGGGGGTTTTCCCCGAGCCTTTTTCTATCCCCAATGCCTTTTTGATCATGTCAGAAACCGGAGCCAGTTTAATGACAAAATCAAAACTCCGGTCCTCGTAGATAGTAATTACGGCCGGGACGGTGTTCCCCTTCATTTCTTTAGTCCGGTCGTTATATTGCTTGACAAACTCCATAATGGCCACACCATGCTGGCCTAGAGCGGGTCCCAGGGGAGGAGCGGGAGTGGCTTCACCTGCTTTGAGGTTAACTTTGATAACTACTTTTACTTTTTTAGCCATATCGATATTTTGGTATCTCCTACTTCGGAGTTTCTCTCCGACTTAGTAGATGCTATAATACCAAATATATGACTGAGGGTCAAGGTAAATTCTCCAGGAGGGAATTTTTGAAGATGGCGGCGGTTACCGGTGCCGGAGCTGTTCTGGCCGGTTGCGCCCCAGGATCAGTTGAAGCGTCTAGTGGTAAAAAAGATTTTATGGGTCCATATTCGACTGACGAGGGGGAGATTACGCTCGATTTCTCGGGGCTTGAAGGAAGGGCTCGGGAGATGACTATTCGAAATGCGGGGGAAATTATTCAAGCCCCGGCGAGAATTGCTAATTCCCATCCGGTTATAATTTATAAAGATAAAACTGCCGGGATACTTGACCCGGGGAGCGTCGATAATCCGGATGATATTGGCAGGATCCAGAGTCTTAAAATTAAAAAATTAGTTTTCTCTAAGAAAGTACATAAATTAAATGATAACGGAGAATTAACTAATGTCGGGTTTTACCCGACTCCAACCGGACCGACGATAACTGATGAGGGAAGAGACCAAAGAGATGTAAAAGGGAATACTACCATCTATTGGGGGTTAGAGGTGTTGACTTCAAACTATCCGGTGACGGGGGAGACACGTTCGGACCATCCGTTGACGAAAAGCTATCTGGTCCTTGAAATTAATAGTCGTGAACTTTTGGGATATGTGACTGACCACACGATTTTTGATGAGGTAAAGTAACTTACACTCCTAAATCTGAATCCGGTTCAGAGTGACCGCCAGATCTTCCAGAAATAATGTCATTTTCGTTGGGTGGAATAGCACCA
>JBEKGU010000021.1:0-5499 GCA_050012635.1 Candidatus Microgenomates bacterium
CCAAACCGATTTCGGCTCTCATTGAAGCATTTGAAAAACTGCCGGGGGTAGGACCGAAAACGGCTCAACGGTTGACTTATTATTTACTGCATGTTCCGCAAGTCGATTTGGAGAGTTTTGCGGAGAGCTTAGTTCATCTTAAGAAAGATACGGTAGTTTGTTCGGTTTGTAAAAATGTAGCTGAAGCAGATCCGTGTCCTATTTGTTCCGACAAATCCCGTAATCACACCCTGATTATGGTAGTAGAACAGCCTTTAGATATTTTAGCTTTTGAAAAAACCGGCAAATATAATGGAGTTTATCATTGCCTACATGGAGCGATTAACCCCTTGGAAAATATCGGCCCGGATGAATTATATATTGAGTCATTATTAAAACGAATAAACAATCCCGGATTGATTCATGCCTACAATCCGGGATTGGAAGTGAAGGAGATTATAATTGCCACCAATCCGACGATGGAAGGGGAAGCCACGGCGATGTATCTAACGAAGAAAATCAAAAATCAAATGTCAAAAGTCAAAATTAGCAGGCTCGGAATGGGAATACCAACGGGTGCAGATTTAGAATATGCGGATGAATTGACATTAACTCAAGCTATAGATGGCCGGAGGGAATTATGAATAAGCCTAAACAAATTGTCTGGGAACCATTTGAAGTTTTAAAATCGGCCGGTGAGCAAGTATTCGGAGCGGAGCCCCAACCACCCGAAACTCCCCAACCTCCTAAACCTATCGAACCCACCAAGGAAGAGCAACTCAAGCAAAAAATGCAAGTCCGGGGGCAACGGCAAATTCAGGCACTAGAAACCGAAATAGCTGATATCAGAAGACAAAGAGAAAAGAAAAGACAAGAAGAATTGCTGGCTGAACAGCAAGCCAGACAGGAAATTCCCCCTCCCTTGATTCAGCCGTCTTCCAAGCCTGATAGAAAGTTCGCCGGTGAGGGACTAGGTGCCAAACGCCAGCAAACTCATGTCGAAAAACCCCTACCCCCCTCAGGCTAGGGAAAGTGCTAGAATTATCTAGTTATGGTTGACTTGTATCTTTCTGATTCGCTATCCAAGAAAAAAGAAAAGTTTGTGCCAATCAAAGAAAATGAAGTCGGGATTTATTCCTGTGGCCCGACCGTCTATTGGAACCAGCATATTGGCCATATGTATGCCTACGTGCAGTGGGATATTCTGGTTCGTTTTTTGCGAAGTCAGGGGTACAAGGTAAAGTGGGTGATGAATATTACAGATGTGGGTCATATGGTTTCCGATGAGGACGCGGGTGAGGATAAAATGGAGAAAGGAGCAAAGAGGGAAGGATTAACAGTTTGGCAAATTGCCGATAAATATATTGCTCAATTTAAAGATAGTTTAAAATTACTTAACGTTACTACTCCGGATGTGCTTTGCCGGGCGACAGAACATATAGAGGATCAAATCAATCTTATCAAAAAAATTGAGGCTAATGGTTTTACCTATAAAACCTCAACTGGTTTGGTATTTGACACCTCAAAATTTCCGGATTATGCCAAGTTTGCCAATCTTAACCTGGAAAATCAGCAGGCTGGGGCTAGGGTGAAAGTTGATCCGGAGAAAAAACAACTTTGGGATTTTTTGCTTTGGATTACTAACCAACCGCGGCATATTATGAAATGGGATAGCCCTTGGGGTATGGGTTTTCCTGGATGGCATATCGAATGTACAGCCATGTCGGTTAAATATTTAGGCGAGAGGTTTGATATTCATACCGGTGGCAAAGAACATATTCCGGTTCACCATACTAACGAAATTGCCCAAGCTTACGGTGCATTTGGCCATCAGACGGCTAATTATTGGTTGCATAACGAATGGCTGATATTCGATGGCCAAAAAATGAGTAAGGGTTTTGGTAATATGGTCACAGCTCAGGATTTAGTTGCCAAGGGTATTGATCCGTTGGCTATGCGTTATTTGATTTTAAATTCGCACTATAAACAGGGGTTAGATTTTACCTGGGAAAGTTTGAAAAGTGCCGAAAAAGCTCTTTCGAATATTAAGTATCTAATATCTAATATCAAAACGGGTTCCAGGAACGAGTTGTCTACTGAGAAATTACAGAAAGTTGATGACTATCAGGAAAAATTCTATCACGCTTTGGCTGATGATTTAAATGTTCCCCAAGCATTGGCTACCCTTTGGGAGATGCTTAAGAGCAATATTCCTGCGGAAGATAAGTACGATTTAGCTATAAGTTTTGATGAGATTTTGGGGTTAAATTTAAATCAAGTCACAAATCACAAATTACAAATCACAAATGAAGTTGAGGAACTGGGGAAGCGGAGAGAAATCTTAAGAAAAGAGGGAAGATATGAAGAAGCTGATAAAATAAGGTTAGGGATAGAGAAGTTGGGTTTTCTGGTTTTGGATACTAAAGAGGGAGTTAAATATGAAAGAAAACCTTAATTTAATATTTTGCGTAATATTGTTGGTAGGGTTTGTCTATTTATTTCTAAGAATCGATAATATAAAAATCCCGGAAGGAAATAACGTTACGAATACAGTAAATCAGTACGTTTGTGGTCCGGATTGCAAAGATGAAATAGATAAGAGTGTCTCCCAAGCTATGGCTACGGTTTCGGCCGGTACCAAAACAGTAGTTGAAAAAGAAATTACCGGGCCAACACCGGCGAAACAAAATCAAGTGGCTTATATTCCCGTCGCCGGGCCTATTACCACTACCGCCACTGATTGGGTGGACGCGGTGGGGACTGATTTTTATCTGGACCTATCTGGAGATTATAATTCAAAAGCTACCGCTTCCTGGGAAGCATTTTTATCTGTTGCTAACAACAATGGCCAGGCGTTTGCCAGGCTCTTTGACGAAACCCATGGCATTGCCGTTAATGGCAGCGAGATTTCGTTAACCGATACGGCGGCCTCAACCCGGGTAGCCTCGGGAAATGTCAGTTTATGGCAGGGAAGAAATTTGTATCGGGTCCAGATTAAATCTTTAAATTCTTTCCTAGTTACTTTCGGGAGCGGCAGGGTTAAGATTAATTATTAATATGCGTTTGTTAATTGCCTTTTTGTTATCGTTTCTTACTGCTTCTACAGTACATGCCCAAGCAGTTTTTGATTACGCCAAAGCTTACCAGGATTATGAATATAATTTGTCAGCTTATAACACGGCTTACGATGATTATAAATTGGCCAGGGAGCAATATCTTCAATTTAACACTATTACAGCCAAAGATGAAGCCAAAGCCAAGACCTTGGTTATGCTGCAAACCAGAGATGAAACAGTCAGCACTTATTTAACTGCCCTGAGGATGAAAATAAAAGAAACCGATGGCATTACTGATGCCGAAAGAGAATCGCTTTATAACCGAATTGATCCTGAAGTAAAGTGGTACACAGATCATAAGGCCAAATTGGATAGTGCCGGAACCCTGGAGGATTTGGTCTCAGATTCAAATGAGGCGAAGGACCATTACAATTTTACCAGTTTATTAATTTATGATTGCCTGATACAGATTATTAGTGGAAAGACGGCTAATTTGAGATCTATGATCACCGCAAATGAAACCGATTTAAAGTTAATTATTAATGTTATCAGGCAGAACCAGGATAAAGATACGTCTTTAATGGAAAGGGCTCTTCCGGATATCGAGGATAAATTGGCCCGGAGTGCCGATAAAGATACCCAGGCGATTAATACTAATTCGCCAACCACGTTTACCCAAAGTCAAAGTTTAATTGAGGATTCGTATTTATATCTTAAAGAAGCCAATGCTAATTTGTCTGAAATCGTGAGGCAAATAGAAAGTCAATGAAAATTAAAGAACGGATTGTATTTTACTGGTTAAAAATAAAAGAATATTATTGGGCTCTTTCCAGTCGTACCCGAAAATTGTTGGTAATAGCGGGGGGAGTGCTGGGATTTTTACTGGTGTTACTTTTGGTGGCCTCGATAGTTAAATCTTCTTTAAATCAGCCCGTGGTAAAAGTTGTACTTCCGACCCCGGTTATAACAGCATTGCCCACCCCGGTTGAACTGACTAATCCTTCAAGATACGCTACGGACTCGGCGGTATTAAAATTGGAGGGAAATCTAAAAGATAATGAAACTAATCTGAATAATGTGGATATAAAAGAAAGCGATCTTTATCCGCCTCAATTAGACTTTAATATTAATTTTCCTTAAGGTAAAAGACTCTGATTTCCTGACAATAATTCCGACATAATCAATCATTGGGAATGATTTCCTGATTAACATTTGGAACTTTTCGGAGAGCCCGCCGGTATAAACTCCGTAGCCACCCTTTTCCGACTGACTGCAAAGTTTATTCTCCCATTCCCGGATTATTTTCAGGATTTTCTCGCCTTCGCGGTTGAATTCTTCCTGGAGAGAAGCGGTGTCATTGGCAAGGGCATATTTATCATGGAGCAATTTAAAGGTTGCGAAAATGCTTTTGTTTTCCTCCATCATCCGATTGAAATATTCCTGGTATTTAGTCATGGAAATTATTATATAATGTACAATTTCTCCAGGATACAGGTATAATCCAAAAGTATGCGGTATTTGATTACCGGCGGGGCAGGATTTATAGGCATTAACTTTGCTGATAAATTACTTCAAAGGGGAGAACAGGTAATTATTTTGGATAATTTTTCTAAAGTAGGCTCGAGGATAAATTTAAAATGGTTGACTGGAAAGTATAAGAAGAATTTTCAGGTAATTAAGGCTGATATCGGTAAAGATAGGTTAATTTTAAATAGACAAGTAAAAAAAGTTGATGTAGTTTTTCACCTGGCAGCCCAAACAGCGGTAACTACTTCTGTTAAAGATCCTCAGAGAGATTTCCAAACTAATGTTATAGGGACCTTTAATCTATTGGAGTCAATTAGGGTTAATAGGCCTAAAACGGTTTTAATTTTACGGTCCACAAGGCCGGGCTCTGGATTTTGAAACTCCATATGGATGCTCCAAGGGAGCAGGTGACCAATATGTGTTGGATTATTGCCGAACATTTGGTCTTAAAACTGTAGTATTCCGGCAATCCTGTATCTACGGACCACATCAGTTTGGTAATGAAGATCAGGGTTGGGTGGCCTGGTTTGTTTCAGCAGCTCTACAAAATAAAAGAATCACTATTTATGGTGACGGCAAACAAGTTAGAGATATTTTATATGTGGATGATTTATTTGCAGCTTGGGACACGGCAGTAAAGAAAATCACCCAAGTTAAGGGTATAGCTTTCGATATTGGCGGGGGAATTAAAAATAAAATATCGTTATTGGAGTTAATTGCAATTTTGGAAAAGAAATTGGGGAGAAAAGTTAAAATTAAATTTGCCCCCGAGCGTCTGGGGGATCAGGAAATATTTGTAAGTGATAATTATTTAGTGAAGAAACTCCTAGGGTTTTCACCCAAGGTTGATATGGAATCCGGTTTAGAGATTCTTTTCAAAAATGAAAAGAAGCCTTATTGCTAAGGCCCCTTTCCCGGAAGATATTTTTAGGATCCC
>JBEKGU010000022.1:0-5497 GCA_050012635.1 Candidatus Microgenomates bacterium
GGCGATCATTTTGCGGGAGAACAAAGAAAACTTTTAACCGAAAAATTCTACAACAAAGTCCTGACTTTATCCCAAACATATTTTGATACAGAGGTTTCCGGAAAAATGATAAACCAGCTGAGCCGCGGAATTGCAACTATCCAAAATTTTACCAACGCTGCAACCAACTTTATCCTGCCATCGTTTCTTCAAAGTATTTTTATCATTATTGTCCTTGCCCGTTATAATCTTTTGATCTCCCTTTTGGTATTTATTCTTTTCCCTATCTATCTGGCTCTCTCCTATTATTCGTCTATCCGATGGGGACTTGCCGAGGTCAAGAAGAACAAGATTGAGGATAACTTGCGCGGTAGGATTCAGGAAGTTATAGGAAATATAAGAATCGTAAAGGGTTTCCTAACGGAAAAGACAGAATTTTTATTTTCTTCAAAGAGGTTAAGCGAAATAAATAAAATTTATGCCAAGCAGAGTTCGACATATCATTGGATTGATTTTGCCAGAAACTTCAGTCTTGTTCTTATCCTTCTGGGAATAAATATTCTTATTTTTTATCAAACTTTTACAGGAGTTATGACAATAGGAGTTATGGTTCTTATCATCCAGCTCGTAATGCAGGCCAGAGCGCCCCTATTTGGAATGTCATTTATTTTGACACAGCTCCAGAATGCGGAAAGCGGATCCAAGGAATTTTTTGAAATTCTGGATCTTCCGGGAAGAGAAAATTTTAGTAAAATCGGCATTTCCAAAAAATTTGTTGCACCTTCAATCGAATTTAAAAATGTTTCATTTAAATACCCCGAGTCGGGTAATGTTCTAAACGGTGTGTCTTTCTTGGTTAACCCCAAAGAAAAAGTGGCTCTTGTGGGACATTCCGGTGCAGGTAAAACCACTATTACAAACTTGATTCTCAAATTATATGAACCGACAGGAGGGGATATTCTCATTTCCGGTAAAAACTACAAAAAACTCAAATTTACCGATGTTCGTCAAAATATTGCCCTGGTTTTCCAGGAAAATGAACTTTTTTCAACAAGCGTCAGAGAAAACGTAGCTTATGGAACCTCAGCATCCGAAGCCGAAATTATTTCAGCAATAAAGTCAGCCAATGCCTGGGGTTTCGTTCAGAAACTTCCGCATGGAATTGATTCTGAAATCGGAGAACGCGGGGTACGTCTTTCAGGAGGACAGAAACAAAGAATCCAGATAGCCAGGGCTATTTTGAAAAATGCGCCGATATTGATATTGGACGAAGCCACAAGCAGTTTGGACGCAAAAAGCGAAATGGAAGTTCAGGTTGCTCTGGAAAAACTTATGAAGGATAAACTGGTTATAATAATTGCCCACAGGTTTTCAACTCTCCAAAACGTAGACCACGTAATAGTTCTTGATCACGGCAAAATTACACAAAAGGGAACCCCGCGAGAGCTGGCAAAAAAAGAAGGGGTTTACTCTGACCTTCTTAAATATCAAATAGCCGGCAATAAGAAATTATTGGAAGGATTTGAGTTGGCATAGGCCCTATGTATCACGTTTACATCCTCCGTACATCAAAAAATACCTTTGAAAACAAATTTTTACTTTTTATGCCGTATCAACATGACAACTTCTACAGCTGCAATACCGATAGCGATACTGGCAACAAATAAAGCCCAAAACCAGGAGCCCATGCTTCCTATTATTGCCAGAACTAATGCTACTACCAAAGCGACGATTATGGCAAGCCACCACAATGGCTTTTGCCATTGTGCGCCGAACAGGGGAAGGAGGTACGCAATCGCACCTCCAACTAAAATTCCACCGGTAGCTGCCGCGGCGATCGGGCTGAATTGTTTTACTACCGCGATCACGGCGGTAACCCCTACTATTACAATCACCCTGATTAACCACAATCTTTTATTAGACATTACTAACCACAGTCTTTTATTAGACATTTTTTCCTTCTTTCTGGCCAAAGGCCAATTTATGACAACGTGCTTGGTTGCTTCCAGCGTATTATATCATTGAGGTTAATTAGCTGCGGAGCTAGGATTCGAACCTAGAATCTTTTGGGCCAAAGCCAAACGTCCTGCCGTTAGACGACTCCGCAATATATGCTATATTGTAACATTGAGGAGGGTAAATTTGTATGTTGGAGACGGTTGTTGAGATATTCAAGAATTTGGCGGTAAAAATCGGAGTTCTGGTTGCCGGTTTATCTACTGTGGCAGTTGTAGCAACGCCCTCTGCCGTGCCGGTTAGTGAAACTCCCGGTCCTGTCCCTGCGGTTGAATCTACCTCCAGTGCTCAAGTTTCGGAGACCAGCTGTACGGTAACTGTGAACGGCGAAACTAAAACCTATACTTACCAATCAGATAATGGCAGTCAAACTGTAGTCTGCGGTTCCCAAAATGGCCAAAGTTTTTCCCAGAAAGTGGATACCGGTGAGATTATGCAGAAGATTGATGGGGAAGTAAATAATATTAAAGCCACCCTCAAATCCAATTTCCCCGGTTTAGGATTGTAAAGTAAACTGCTTTGCTTTAGAATAACTAAAATATGGAATTTTGGATTTTGGTTGGTATTGTTCTCTTTCTTTTTATTACCAGTGTCCGGGTGGTTCAGGAATATGATCGGGGAGTGATTTTCTTTCTGGGTAGATGTACCGGAGTCAGGGGCCCGGGGTTAATTCTTTTGATTCCCGTTTTGGAGCGGATGATTAGAGTAAGCCTTCGGACTGTAACTATGGGGATTCCCTCTCAAAAAATTATTACGAAAGATAATGTCTCTATAGATATCGCGGCTGTTGCCTATTTCCACATCGTTGATCCCAAAAAGTCGGTCTTGGCTATTGAGAATGTTAATGATGCAGTTAATCAAATCAGTCAGACAACCGTTAGAAATGTGGTTGGCCAGTTTGTTCTTGACCAGCTCTTGTCTAAAACTGCCCAGATTAATACTCAAATCAAAAATGTTATCGATTCCCATACCGAGCCGTGGGGAGTACAGGTAACGGCAGTGGAGATTAAAGATATAACTCTGCCTGACAATATGCAAAGAGCGATGGCCAAAGAGGCAGAAGCGGAACGCGAAAGACGGGCTAAGATTGTAGCCGCGGAGGGAGAATATCAGGCGGCGACCAAACTTGGTCAAGCTTCAGATGTTATTGCCAAGCACCCGGTGGCCTTGCAACTAAGAACCTTGCAGACGATGGCGGAAATAAGTACCGAGAAGAATTCAACTATCATTTTCCCCGCTCAGTTTATGAATACGGTTCAGGATGCCATTCAGGTATTGAAAAAAGACCTAAGTTCTAAGTGACCCCACTGGGACTCGAACCCAGGTTTACAGGATGAGAACCTGCTGTCCTAGACCACTAGACGATGGGGCCATTGAGCTTATTTTACCACAAAAAACTGATATGGTCTGATTCATTGACATTTGGGCTGAATAGCCTTAGAATTCTCTGGTTAAGATGAATATCCGCTCCACAGTAACCTATACCAAAGCCGCAATTAGGCTTGGCTAGTAGGTTGGAGAAATAAGAAGGATATTACCCTCTCCAACACAAAAAGGAGAGGGAATTTTTTTAGAGTGGTCTATGTCAAATAAACAAGTGAAACTTACAAAAGACGGTTTAGAGTCGCTAAAGAAAGATCTCAATGAACTGGTTAATCTAAAAAGGCCCAGATTAGTTGAGAGGTTGTCCTATGCCCGAAGCCAGGGAGATTTAACTGAGAATAGCGACTATTCCAGTGCCAAGGAAGAATTGGAATTTATGGATGGCCAAATCCAGGAGTTGGAAGAGGTTATCAAAAATGCCAATGTTGTTGATGAAAGTCGGAAAACTGATGGAGTTGGAGTGGGGACCAGGGTTACGGTTAAATATGATCACAACGAGGCAGTTTTTGAAATTGTGGGAGAATGGGAAGCGGACCCCATAAATAAAAAGATCTCTCATGAGTCCCCTTTAGGTCAAGCCTTAGTTGGGAAAAGAGTAGGCGATAAAGTTGAAGTTGAAGCTCCTGCCGGGAAACTTACATACGAAATTTTGGCCATTGAGTAAAATTCCTGATACAATTGCTTCAGAATGCATTGGGCAGATAAAATAGCGCAGGAAATAATTGACTCTGGAAAATATCAGCCGTATTGGACGGATGATATGTATACCCCGTCAGGTTTTGCCCATATTGGCTCAATTCGGGGGCCGTTAATTCACGACCTGATTTATAAATACCTCGTTGGTAGAGAGAAAAAAACAATCTCAACTTATATCTTTAATGATTTTGATCCAATAGACGGCTTACCTCAGAACCTTCAAAAAGACTTTGAAAAATATATGGGGATACCGCTCAGGATTGCCCCATCGCCTGTTAAGGGTTATCGGAGTTTTGCTGACTATTTCCGATCAGATTTTGAAAAGGTATTACGGAGCATAGGTATTGAAGCAAAATTTGTTTCTTCGTGGGATATGTATCATCAGGGTAAATTTGACGAAGTTATTAAAACTGCTTTGGATAATGGGGATAAAATTCAGGAGATTTATCATAAAGTTTCAGGAAGTGAAAAACGCCAACAGGGCTGGTTGCCTTTTCAAGTAATTTGCGAAAAATGCGGAAGATTAGGAACTACGAAGGTATATGCTTGGGATGGAGAGGAAGTTTCCTATAAATGCGAACCGGATTTAGTTACTTGGGCCAGAGGCTGTGGTTATGAAGGGAAAACGAGTCCTTTTGGGGGAAAAGGCAAGTTACCTTGGAAAGTTGATTGGCCCGCTCATTGGAAAGTTATGGGTGTGACGATTGAAGGGTCCGGAAAGGAACATGGAACTGCAGGCGGATCAAGGGATATTGCCAAGGCCTTGTGTGAAGAAGTTTTTAATTACCCGAATCCTTTTAATATTGTTTATGAATATTTTTTGATTGGGGGAAAGAAGATGTCTTCTTCCAAAGGATTGGGGCTTAGAGCCCATGATTTATTAAAAATTGTTCCGCCGGAATTAGGTAGATTCCTGTTCATCCGAACGAATTATAAGGAGCAGATAGAATTTAACCCTTTCGGCACTTTGGCAATTCCCGATCTTTTTGATGAATATGATAGAGCCTGGCAGGCATATAATAGTGGTTCCAATACAGATTTATCCCGGGTATTCGAACTGTCTCAAATAAAGGATGTTCCAACCAGAAAAGATAATTTAGTGTTACCCCGTTTTAGGGATGTGGCTAATATGCTGGTTCAAGGGAAAAAGGCCTTTCCCGGCAAATTTGAACAAAGAGTTCTGGAAGAGAGAATAAAATATGCCAAAATGTGGAAGATTCAATCGAGACATTTCGGCAACCTTTGTGCAGAGGGTCATCTTCAATAACCTGAGCAGAAGCATAGCCACGGAAGCACGGGATAGATCCGAGGTCCTTCCGGAAAGGATGGGCAACGATGCCATTGGATGAAAAAGAAGGCATGAGAATCTGGAGAGATGACGACGGCAAGTTTTGGACACTTGCCGATTCGGGTATTGATACCG
>JBEKGU010000023.1:0-5407 GCA_050012635.1 Candidatus Microgenomates bacterium
TGGAAGTGAAAATTCCGCTTCCTTTATTAATGGAGTTTTAGGTACAATATATAGAGGAAAATGAATACCGAAAAAAACATAATAAAACTTTTGGCCGACCATATTGGCGTCGAGCCGGAGGATATCAAGCCTGAGGATTTCTTTTTTGAAGATTTACATATGTCCCCGGCAGACCTTTCAGACTTTCTGGATTCGTTGTCTAACATCGGTATAGATATCACAAAAATTGATCTGGCCACAATTGAGACTGTTGAAGACCTTTTAGAAACTCTAGTTACCCAACTTGAATATGAATAACATCAACAACCTCAAAAACATTTTTAACAATAAAGATCTTTTAACTCAAGCCTTAACCCATAAGTCGTGGGTTAACGAACACGTGGGCGAGAGAAATTCCAACGAACGTTTAGAGTTTTTAGGTGATGCGGTCTTAGAATTTATTATCTCTCAGGAACTTTATCGGGAATTCCCGGATAAACCCGAAGGATATCTGACTTCCTTAAGGGCTAATTTGGTTAACACCGAAAATTTGGCCAATTTAGCTAAAAAATTGAATTTGGGAACCTATCTCTATTTAGCTAAGGGGGAAGAGGAAACCGGAGGAAGAACAAACCCGTCTTTGCTGGCTGACACGGTGGAAGCCATAATCGGGGCTTTATTTTTGGACCAAGGGATTAACCCCGCTTATACATTTATTAAAGAAAATCTAGTCAGTGAGATTCCTGAAAAGATGGCTAAACCCCTTAAAGACCCCAAAAGCCGTCTGCAGGAATATGCCCAAGCCAAAGGATTATCTACCCCAAAATATCGGGTTCTGGAAGAATTAGGACCGGATCACGATAAAAAATTTACCGTCGAAGTTTTTGTACATAACCAGGTTTGGGGAAAAGGCACCGGAAAAAGTAAGAATAGCGCCGAGCAAGAAGCCGCAGCCAGTGCTCTAACGAGTCTTGTAATCTAAGGCATCCTTGAGGTACAATCTACAGCTATGGTCAAAATCAGATTGAACAGAACCGGTGTCCGCAATCATCCTTTTTACAGGATTGTGGCTGTTGACGAAAGGGAGAAAAAAGGCGGAGTTCCGCTCCAGGTCTTAGGATACTGGCAGCCGTCTAAAAAACTGATCAAAATAGATAAAAAAGCCCTAGAAGCCTGGGTAAGTAAGGGCGCTCTTGTTAGCCCAGCTGTAAGTAAGCTCATATGAAAAACTTATTGGAATTTATCCTTAAATCAATTACCGGTTCTTCGGAATGTCGGGTCGAGGAGCAAACCGGCGATGGCGATCATATTAATCTTATTATTTACGCCCCTCAGGAAATTATGGGTTTAATCATAGGCAAAAACGGAAAAACCATAAAAGCCATCAGAAGCCTCATTAAAGTTAGAGCCACCTTAGAGAAAAAGGGAGTGTCAATTTCAATAGCTGAAAATTCTTCAAACCCCACCTAAAAAGGGTTACTCCTGGAGCTTGTAGCTTCTTGAGGCGCAGGTTCGGCAAAGACGGGAATTTTTAAATTTGCCATTTGGGAAATCATATCTTTTTCACTAGCCGACAGGTCATTTATCGGTTCCGTTGTCGCGGGGATAGTAACCGGGTAGGGCGACCAATATGAATTAATTATGATATCGACATTACTATTCCCACTATTTCCGCTTTTATCCTGACCTAAAATGGCGGTATTAACCAAAACCAAGGGAGCAATACCAGGTAGGTTATTCAGAAAATCAAATGCAGCCGTAACCGGACCAGAAATATTTAAGCTTATATTTTCCCCAGGCATAATATTTTCCTTAGTATTGGGGCGCGATGACATAGAATTAATTACGACTCCGGTTGAAGAAGACAATGTTCTAAGTTGGGAAATTACCATCGCCGTCGAATCCTCCCCGGGTAGGGCAAAGGAAAAAAGGTTGGCATTTTGGGCGATACTGGGCGAAACCGAACTCAGTATGGTATTTTTTTGCTCTAAGACCCGAATTTCCTGTTGAGTATCACTAATTTGTTTTTGTTGGGTCATAAATTTGGCAAAACCCAATTTTAGAATAACAACTCCAAAAACAGCTAAAATCAACAGGGATATTAGCGGGAGAACGATAATTTTTATGTCCGGCGGCAAGTCAATTTTCATTTTGTAAATTCGAATACAATTTTGTAACCCTGGGTTTCACTAAAGGAAAATGATTTTAAATTAACAGTTCCAAATGAATCTGAGGCAATAACCGTAGCCATCAATTGACTAACAGCCATGGGGTCGGTAGTCTGAAAGTCTATTTCATTAAGCGTAGGGGATAAATCAGCTGTAGTTAATAATATTGAACCGGGCAATTGGGATAATAATTGGGGAACAACCTTTATATCTGCAGCAATTGAATTTTGTGCTTGAATCTGTTTAATCTTGCTTAACCGATCTCTTACCAAATACAGGCCCTGTTCCGCCTGCTGATTATTTTTTATAGTATCCAACAATTGATTTTTATTTTGCTCCAAATTTTTCAATTTCATTGTATCTAAAACAAAAAGAGCTATCAGAACAACAGCGATACAAATAAATAAGGCAAACCCGGCAATCACTATCTTATTTATTACTTTGGTAATTTTTACAGTTAAGCTCTTAGGAACTAAATCCGGGGGCAAAAAATTGATTTTTGGCATAGGCTGCTATTGATCCATTCCCAGGGCCAACCCGACCGCAATTGAATAAAGAGGTGCATAACTGGTAATGGTTTTGGCCACTTCAGGATTCACTACAATCTTTTGAAAAGGATTACCAACCACTATTTCTATACCCAAAAGCCTCCCTAAAGAAGTTGCAGCCTCCGGCATACTGGAAGTCCCTCCAGAAACAATAACCGAAGTGGGAGATTCTCCTTTTTCTTCAGTCAAATAGTACTGAATAGCTTTTTTAATCTCATCAGCAACTAATTTAAAAACCGGATCCAAGGCAACTTTTATTTTTCCCTCCAACTGCGATGCTGACATTCCATAAGCCCTTTTATATTCTTCAGCTTGTTTCATATCAATTCCCAATGTTTGAGCCACAGCCCGGGTAAAAGCCTCTCCGGCTGTAGGAATGGTCCTCGAAAAATTCAGGAGGCCATTTTTAGTAATAGCAATATTAGTGGAAGCAGCGCCGAAATCAACCAACAAAACTGTTTTATCCAAAGGCGCAAGGACCCGAGTAAGGGCAATCATTTCCGTTTCCACGCTAGCTACATTAAGACCGGCGTTTTGCACTACCTTTACATATTTCTCCACCAGTTTCCGCGGTGCCGCAACTAAAAGAACCTTTATTTCAGGAGGAATAGTGCTTTCTTTCCTTTCCAATACCTGATGCTGGATAATAGCTTCAGCCAAGGGAATTGGGATATACTGCTCCGCTTCCCATTTAATGGCAGATATAATTTCCTGATCGGTAAGGAGAGGAAATTTAATAGTCCTGGTAAACACCAACTGCTCCGGAATGGAAATCGCTACATCCCGGGAAGAAATATTAGCTTCCTTAAAAAGTTTTTTAAGTAAACCGGAAAAAGATGCAGATTCGCTATCATCTTTAAAATTTTCTGGCGGTTGGCCTACATAACCCACAATTCCCGAAGCCCGCAACTCACAAGCGGTTCCAGCCTTTTGCAATTCAATAATCTTAATAAATTTTGACCCGATATCAATGCCAACGCTCATTTTATTATTCCTCCCGGGCTAAATATGGCTGATTCGAAAATCGACGGAATTTCTTTATAACCCTCAACCACGGTAATTTTTCTATTTGAATCACCACAGCTACCCGCCGCAGTACAAGACGTACCGGTTGAATCAATAATAACACCCTGCGAGGGAAATGCAGTTGAACCACCGGTAATACCAATCAGATGCGGAGTATCGGTGTTATAGAGAAGACGAATCCTGGCAAATTGTAATTTATTGATTGTACCGGTTATTGTCGATGTCAGACCTAGATTAGTATTTAAGGATATCGCTTTTTTATAGGCAAACAAGGTAGCAGGAGTCCCAATCGAACAGGTTCCAGCATCAACCGCAGCAAAACCATTGCCTCTACTTTGGTTAGGATCAAAAGTAGCTCTGGCAATTTGCAGAGTTGAGGGATCACCGGCAGTCGTTTCGTAATAAACTGATAATTCAAGCGCCGGAATCTTATTAACATCTGTTGGGGTACTTTCAGTCTTAACCCAACAAACAGTAAAAGCATCGCCAGTAAAACAAGGATGGGTGCCGTCACAGACCGTACTGCCACTGGCACTATGCGACACAAACCATAGGGTCATTGATTCACCCGAATAAAATGACATCGGATTGACAAAACTGGTTGTACCTTGAGAAAAATTGGTTACTTGGGTAGTAAAAGAGGCACTATTATTTAGATTGGTAGTTGGTATTGCAACTCCGGATAGAAGAGATTTCTCAATTCCGGCCTCGGCAGCCGAAAAGGCCCGTTGTGATTCATCCTCTTTATTGGTAACCGTCACATCAGTTACGGTCCGAGAAATTACCGACAGAGCAATAATCAGGGAGACGGAAATAACCAAAACCACGACCAGAAGCGTTTGCCCCGAATTTGATTTTGGTTTAGGCAGGATATTCATCTATAATATCAGTCTAGCAATTTTTTAATAGTTCCTCAAGTAAATCTGGGTTGACACGGACATATTAGCCGATTCTACCCCCGTTTTATTGGTATTCTTAGCCGATAAATCAATTGTTAATGAAGGTGTGCCTCCGGAAGCATTAGTATCACAAGTGAATTCACAATCAGTAATTTGAATATCACTGCCGGTCATCCGGGCAGAAACCGAGGCCACATAAAAGTTGCTATCGCCCTGTGAAACACAAGTAAAGCTTCCCGGAAGTCCTAAAGCATTATTATAACTAACGACAGTGTTATTGTTAGAGTCTTGACTGCAAGTGATAGAAGAAGCGCTTCTGATTTCCCTTTCCATGACCGCTAAAGTAGAATTTAAATCCTCCCTCACTTTAACTAAAGATTCACTTTTATTAGCCCCCCGCAGGGATAACATAATTATCTGGGTAGTTAAAGCCCCCAATAGTCCAAAGATAAAGATAACAATAAGCATTTCAAACAAACTAAACCCCCTTATATTATTTTTCATTTATCCTGCCAATTAGTTAAATAAGTAACTGAACTGGATTGATGTAAACCATTTTGGTCACTCCAGGAAACAGTCACATTAACCATAACAGTGTTAGTTATTGATGCGTCAAAACTTACTTGTCGAATTAAATTTGTGCCCACAATATAGTCAGTTGAAAGGCAACTTGATTTTTGATACCAGCCATCATCAACACTCTGAAAACAAAGAGTTCCATGACTACCAACGTTTGCTAGAAAAGCATTCCAATCAGTGTCTTTTTGGCCCTTGATCCACTCATTGG
>JBEKGU010000024.1:0-5368 GCA_050012635.1 Candidatus Microgenomates bacterium
AGGCCAGAAGGCGCCGGATCCAGACAGCTAAAGAGGCCCTCCTCCACGCCGGTCAGTATGCCTACGAGGGCAGAAAAAATAGAAAAAGAGATTTAAGGGGTTTATGGATTATCAGACTTAATGCCGCTGTTCGCGGGCAGGGAATTTCTTACAGTAAATTTATAGCTCAACTAAAAAAGAATAAAATCGAAATTGACAGAAAAATTCTTTCTGATCTGGCAGTTCATAATCCCGAAACCTTTAAAAAAATACTAGAGGCATAGGGGGAATATTCTCTTTCCGATAAATAAACCTCCTATAAAGGGAGGTTTTTTAGTTATAAAATAATATTTATGCAAGAAGAAATAATTTCACTGAAAAATGAAGCCTTGGCCCAGATAATGGAGGCTAAAACTGATGAGGAATTGGAAAATCTGCGTATTTCATATTTAGGCAGAAACGGAAAACTTACTGAGTTAATTAAAAATATTAAAAATATTGAACCGGAAAAAAGAGGCCAAGTTGGGACCTCTATAAACGAAGCCAAAAATACTCTTCTCACATCACTGGCCGAACGCAAAAATAAAATTAGTGTATCAGCCAAAGTTTGGTTTGATTCTACAATTCCGGGAATAAAACCGGAAATAGGCCACTTGCATTTAATCACTCAGGCCATTGAAGAAATTTCCAAAGTCTTCTCTCACTTAGGTTTTTCCAGAGTCAGATATCCCGAAGTTGATTGGGATTGGTTTGCTTTTACAGCTCTTAATTTTCCCCCAAATCATCCGGCGAGAGACGATTGGGAAACTTTCTTTATCGACGTTCCGGAAAGCCCCCAATATGGGAAAATGTTACTTACTCCCCACACTTCTAATGGTCAGGTTAGAGAAATGCAAAGAATAAAAACGCCCCCCATTCGGATGATAAATATCACCAAATGCTACCGGAGACAGATAGATATCTCGCATACACCAATATTCCATCAATTTGAAGGCTTAGTTATAGACAAAAACATTTCTGTCGTCAACCTAAAGGGAACAATAGATTACTTTGCCAAAACTTTTTTCGGTCCGGAGAGAGTAACCAGATTACGACCGTATCATTTTCAATTTACCGAGCCCTCTTTTGAAGTAGACATCAGTTGCGGAGTTTGTAACGGGCGGGGTTGCAGGCTTTGTAAAGCCGGTTGGCTGGAATTAGGCGGAGCCGGAATGGTTCATCCCAATGTTCTGAAATCCAGTAAAATTAACCCCGATAAATATTCAGGTTTTGCTTTTGGTTGGGGAGTGGAAAGAACCTATATGATGAAGGCCGGCATTAGCATTCCTGATCTAAGAATGCTCTATAGTACTGATTTAAGATATTTAAGACAATTCTAGTACATGGATATAGTTATTCCCGATATTTGGCTCAGAGATTATTTGACTACAAAGGCCACTCCAAAACAGTTAGCCAAATATCTGTCCTTATGCGGCCCTTCGGTTGAAAAGATAAACGGTACCGGAGTTGACACAGTTTATTCAATTGAAGTAACTACCAACCGAGCAGACTCGGCTTCTGTTTATGGAATTGCCAGAGAAGCTAATGCTATCCTACCCAATTTTGGTCTCAAGTCAACACTTAAAAAGTATTTTGATGATAAAAATTTATTATTCGCCAATCAGGTTAACTATTTGAGTGTTTCTATTAATCCTAAGCTTTGTTTCAGATTTTCGGCAGTCCTTATTCATAATGTCAAAATAAACAAATCTCCCAAATGGATAGAAGATCGACTAACTCTTTCCGGAGTCAGACCAATTAACAACGTCGTCGATATTTCTAATTTTATTATGCTGGAACTGGGTCAACCCATTCACACTTTTGATTACGATAAAATTGTGGGTGCCAAAATGGTCCTTAGAGAAAGCCATAAGGGTGAAAAAATAACTACGTTGGATAATAAAGAATTTACTCTTGGCGGGGAAGATATTGTAATAGAAGACCGCTCGGGTAAATTGATTGATCTGGCCGGAATTATGGGAGGTAAAAATAGTGCTATCGACGAAAAAACAAAAAATGTTCTGCTTTTTGTCCAAACATATAGCCCGACTCATATCAGAAAAACCTCAATGAGTTTAGCCCAAAGGACCGGAGCGGCCATATTATTTGAAAAAGGCCTGGACCCGGAAACGGTTAGTTTAGGCATAAGTAGAGGAATTCGCTTATTCAAGGACTTAACTTCCGGAATCCCCTCAAAAACAGTCTTGGACATTTATCCCAAGCCCGTCAAGGCTCATCCCATATCCCTTAACCTGGATTTCATTTGTACTAAAATCGGAATACCCATCAGTAAAACTGAAATTTCAAACTCGCTTACCGCCCTAGGCTTCGGAGTTAAGTGGTCTGATAACCAGCTGGGTGTTCTGGTCCCATTTTATAGAACCAACGATATAACCATTGCTGAAGATATCGTCGAAGAGGTAGCCAGAATATACGGTTACCACAATCTACCCAGTGTAATTATGGACGGCCAAATACCTCCGCAAATGCCCGGGACTACTTTTGATTTTGAATATAAAATAAAAAACATTTTAAAGGGCTACGGAGGAACAGAAATCTATACATCCTCTTTGGTTCCCAAAGAATATGTGAATGAAAAAGCTCTGCGCCTAAAAAACCCTCTGGGAAGTGATACCGAGTATCTAAGGACTTCACTTATGCCCTCTATCATAGCAGCCATAAAGGAAAATTCCGGGGAAAAAGATAAATTTCATCTCTTTGAAATAGCCAACGTATATATTCCCAAAGCAAATAATCTTCCTAATGAGGAAATGACTTTAGCCGGGGCATTCAGCAGATATAATTACAGACACGCCAGAGGCATTATTGAGGCATTATTAGAAGAATTAAATATTAGGGCAACGTTTGATGCCGAAGATTCTCAATACTTTGAACCTAGCCATCGGTTAGCAATCTATTCAGAAAAAACCAAGATCGGTGAATTTGGAGTTCTGGAGTCAAATAACTTGATTTACTACGAATTTTCTATTGAGAATTTAAGAACTGCAAGCAAACCTCTAGGGTCATATATCCCGATACCCAAATATCCAGCCCAAATCGAGGACTTAACTTTGGTATTGCCTCAACAAACTAAGATTGGTGAAATCATTAAAACAATCACTTCATTAGATAAAACTATACGAAAGATCACGTTGGGAGAAATATATAATAATGCTTATACTTTCCAGATTGTTTACCAAGATTCTGATAAAACCCTTACCAACGAAGAAGTTGAGATTGTCAGAAACAAAATAATTTCCGCTGTTAAATCCAAGTTCGGAGGAAACATTAATTAATAATGAATGAAAAGAAAGGTATGCAAAGAGCTATGGGGCATTATTTAACTACATTAACAATTCAAAAAATAATATCGTCGTATCCGGCTTTAGCACCGGTGCTTTGGTTTTAACTCCAACAATTAAAATTTGCTGTCTTCTTACCTTTTAAATCTATCATGTACTCGTAGAACGTGCCTCCAGGGTCTCTCCTTTTAGCCTCGATTTAGAAGGACATTAGTGATAATATTAATTTGTGCCTGCTAAAAATTCTCTTAAAACATACATCAGTAACGCTTATTATCACATTTACAACCGCGGGGTGGAAAAAAGAATAATTTTTTTGGATAAACAAGATTATGCTGTTTTTCTTTCTTACCTTAAAGAATATTTATTACCCAAGGACAAGAAAAAACTACAACAAGCACTTATTAATTCTAATCTTACTGGAGAAAAACGAGACGACATTCTCAAAAGTTTACGTATGAGTAATTTTGCTAATGAAATTATCTTATATGCCTTTTGCTTGATGCCCAACCATTTTCATTTATTGATTAAACAAAATCAAGCCAATTCAATTGCTAAATTTATGAATTCTCTTTGTACTAGATATAGTATGTATTTCAATAAAAAATACATCAGGGTTGGTTCTCTCTTTCAGGGAGTTTATAAGGCTGTACATATTAAAAGAGAAGATTATCTACTTTACATTACCAGATATATTCATTTTCAAGCCAGGAAGATAGGGCAAAAACCAGCGCACCCTTCATCTATAGAAGATTATCTAGGAGTAAATAATACAGGTTGGATTAAGCCAAATGAGATTCTGTCATATTTCTCCAAAACTAATCCCAACTTAACCTATCAATCTTTCATGGAGCAAACAGAAAGAAGAAAATCATTTGATCAAATATCCTCTGTACTCATAGATTAGCTTCAAAAGGAGAGACCTTGGAGGCTCAATATTAGGAATTAATCCTAAAAACCGGTTCCACCTCTCTGTTTGTTCGGCCATTAACAGCAACATCAATAGCCGCAAAAACACCCTCATATCGATCCTCCAATTCTGTAAAACCAGCAATATTATTGAGCATGTTGCTTAATTGTTGCGCTCTTTTATTTTGTTTTCTAGCCAATCTCTCTTGAACACGGAAATAACCTTTTAGCTTTTTGTTAGATCCCTCCGGTAAATTATTTGGGAGTTGTGCTTCAATTTTTTCCCAGGAACAAATTTCTTTTGACATCAAGCGATTATATCATCATTGTCTAGGGAGTTGGGGAGGGGGAGGGAGAAGGGGAGGAATTAGCGTCCCAGGCAACTTTTACGCCCACAGTAATAACTCTATCGGACTGATTTCCACTGCTGTCTTTGGCAAACGCCCGTATGGTGTGAACACCAGTGGATATACCCGTGGCCTGATATTGAAAGGGTAAACTATTAAAACTCCGTACATTCTGGCCGTCAATTTCTAGCCCGGCGCTAACTATATCACTGGTCGAATCAGCCTTAAAATTAATTGCGAATGAATTATCCAGGTTGGAAGTTCTATCCGTGGGACTAATAAACTCCACATTGACCGGATTCTGAGTACCACAATAGTCGCTTGGCGGATGATATCGGGGATCTGATTGGCCATTAAGCCAATTAATAATCCCTTCCTGCCATTTGTTTGGTTGACCGGCACCTGCCGTAGGGTCTTCCTCCTTAAAAATAAAAAACTCTTTGGTATCGTAATTACCACTGGCAACATCGGAAGGCGTTGCTAATTTACTGTCGGATTTACAAACCTTTAGCATAACGTGGATCGGATCGTCTCCGGGTTCGGTTCCCTTAATAAAATACTCAGTTCGTGAGGGAAACCCGTCATGGGCCCGGTATCCCGACACACTATCTACAGACGCTGTCACGATTCCCGACGGAACATCAAATTTCTGATCAGGTTTACCCAATAGGCTGGCTGAAACTATTTTATTCCATATGGGAGATGCCCCTGAAATTCCTGAGGCCACATTTAGCATTGGTGAATTATCATTATTGCCCACCCAAACACCCACCAGGGTTTGGGAATTACCCC
>JBEKGU010000025.1:0-5362 GCA_050012635.1 Candidatus Microgenomates bacterium
AGAAAACAGGCCGGTTGAAAGTACTCCTGCTCAGGAAATCAAATCTGAAAATGCCCCGGATGTTGGTTTCCCTTTGTCGCAACCCAAATCAAAATCTAAGTCCGGCATTTGGGTATTTATTGTAGTGTTAATTATTATTTTAGCCGGGGGATTGATTTTCTTCTTGTCTAAGAATAAAGGTGCCTCACCGACGGCTTCCCCTACTCCCGAAGGTCAAGGCTTGCAAATGGAGAACGCCACCGAACCCCCTAGTCCAACACCTGCTGCAACTCCCTTGGCTGCCAGTCGGGCTAAGGTCGTAGTTGAAGTGCAAAATGGTACCGGCATTACCGGGGAGGCTGCTTATTTACAAGGGGTTCTGAAGGGCCTAGGTTATACAAATGTTAAGGTTGGTAATTCGAGTACCCAGGATAATACCATAACTACCGTAACTTTTTCTTCTACGCTTGATCAAGGCGTAGTTCAGGAAATAACCGGTAGTCTTGATTCTATATATCAACAGGTAGACACACAAACTTCTACAACTCAAACCATGGACGTTTTGATTGTCAGCGGTCTAAGAAAAGGTGCCACAGCCAAACCTACAGCGAGCGCTACGGCTACGGCCTCTTCTAGTCCTTCTGCTTCCCCTTCCCCCACAGCGACGCCCCAATAATTAAGACTAGTGGTACAATAAATTAATGTTGTCTTACCTTCAAATATTGTTTAAAACAGTTAATTTTAACTTTGCCGGGATATCTTTTTCACCATCTTATTGGCAAGCCGGAGGGATCATATTTTTAGTTTTTCTGCTGGTGGTGATGATTGCCCAACTCAGGAGGCATTATTTGAATTGGTCGTTTAAAGGTGCGCTTTTCGGTTTTTTCTGGGGTTTTGTTTTTGCCCTAGCTTTGGAAGGTTTTTTATTTATGAGCGGAAAAAATATGTTGATTGGAATTATTGGTTGGAAAAACCCTCCTAAACCAATCGTTAACATCCTCGAGCTTGGCCGAAGCAAGTTAATTAAAGTTCTTGGCGCCCACAACTAAAAATATGCAAGACAATAAACGCCGACTTGCCGATTTACAGGAAAAGTATGAGGATTTATCCCGGTCCTTAAACTTACCGGATAAGAAAGCCAAATTAAAGGAATTGGAGGCTCTAACCTTAGATCCCAGTTTATGGAAAGATCCGGATAATGCCAGGGGGGTAATGCAGAGATTCGCTGATGCTAATAAAGAAATTTCCGAAGTAGAAACATTAGGCGCTGAAATTGCCGCTTTGGATAATGTTGGGAAAATTAGCGGATTGGAGAAAAGATTGGAGAAATTAACTTTAACCTCTTTCTTATCAGGAACCTATGACAGTAAGAATGCAATTGTGGCTATTCATGCGGGTCAAGGCGGTACTGAAGCCATGGATTGGACAGGAATGCTTTATCGGATGTATTTACGTTTTTGTGAAAATAGAGAATGGCTGACTAACACTATAGATTATAATTCCGGTGAAGAGGCAGGGATAAAGAGTGTTACTTTTAGTGTCCGGGGACGCTTTGCTTATGGTTATCTTAAAAATGAGGCGGGGACCCATCGCCTGGTCAGGCAATCTCCCTTTAATGCTGATAATTTGAGGCAGACTTCTTTTGCTTTGGTTGAAGTTCTACCTGAATTTGAAGCTATGGACTTGCCCGATATCGTAATTCGCGATGAAGATATTGAACTGCAATTTTTTCATTCCTCCTCTAAAGGTGGACAAAATGTCCAGAAAGTTTCAACGGCCGTCAGAATTATTCATAAACCAACGGGAATTGTAGTTTCTGCCCAGTCGGAAAGATTTCAGGAGCAAAATCGTAAAAATGCCCTGGATATATTGCGGTCAAAACTTTGGCTTCTGGAGCAGGAAAAAGCCAAACAGACAACCAAAGATATCAAAGGTGAGTACCGGCCGGCCTCCTGGGGAACCCAAATCCGATCTTATGTCTTACATCCCTATAAAATGGTAAAAGATTTAAGGACTGAGGTGGAATCTTCAAATCCGGATTCTGTCTTGGATGGAGATTTAGATGTGTTTATTGAGGCAGAATTAAAGGAACTTGCTAGAAATTGACCAGGGTGATATATTGAATCAAATGGAACCCCAGAATAATTTAAATAAACCTAAGTTTCCTCTTTGGATGGTTGGGGTGGCGGTAGTTTTGATTGGGTTGGGGATTTTATCCGGATATTTTCTTACTAAAGGAAAGGTTTTGGGTAAAGCGACAGGAGCTTCACAGGTAGAAATTAAGGTAACTAAAGACGAAGCCGGTATTAATAATCCTGCCGCTCTCAAAGATACTGCCACCGGTGATTTGGTTGAAGGGGGTATTAGCGGAGAAGGGACTCATCATTTGATAGTGCCGGGCGGTCCTGCCCATTATGTTTATCTGACTTCAACGGTTATAGATTTGCAAAGTTTTGTGGGTAAAAAGGTTCAGGTTTGGGGATTGACAGTATCGGGCAAGAAAGCGGGTTGGCTGATGGATGTGGGAAAAGTTCAGGTTCTTCAATAATGGTTACTTTCAAAAATGTATCCAAGTCGTTTGGAGATATAAAAGCTGTTTCTGATGTTTCTTTTGAGGTAAAAAAAGGCGAATTTGCCTTTTTAACCGGACCATCGGGATCGGGTAAAACCACGCTCTTAAAGTTAATTCTTCGGGAGTATTTACCGGATTCAGGCGAAATATTATTGGATGAAATAAATGTAACTACTTTAAAAAATAAACAGGTGCCGATTTTAAGACAAAAGATTGGGACGGTATTCCAGGATTTGAAAGTTTTACCGGAGCGGACAGTTAAAGAAAATATAGAAGTTGCCCTGGCAGTAGTGGGATTATCAGAGGGGGAGTGGAAATCAAGGCTCGACGATATCTTAAAATGGGTAAATCTGGAAAAAAGGGCCCAGCTATTTCCGGCCCAACTTTCAGGTGGGGAATTGCAAAGAGTATCTATCGCCCGGGCATTGGTGGTTAATCCGCAGCTAATTTTAGCAGATGAACCTACCGGAAATTTAGATTGGGAGACATCATTGGGGATTATGGATTTACTCTTGAAGATCAATAAAGAAGGTAAAACGGTGATAATAGCTACCCATAATCAAATGATCATTGATAAATATAATAAGAAGATTATTCATCTGGTAAACGGTAAACTGGTTAAGGAAAAAGGTGAAGATAAAAAAGTAAAGACTAGGGTTCTAGAGGAAGTATAATAATATTATGTCTGCTCTTAGTTTTAAAACTGCCACCGGTTATATAAAACGTTCTCCATTCCAGGCCTTGTCTGCTGTTTTTGTACTATCATTAACATTTTTCGTGGGTACAATCGTAGCGCTCTTGGTGTATTCATCCTCGCAAGTTCTTAAGTATTTTGAAACCCGGCCGCAGGTAATCGCCTTTTTAAAAAGTGATGCTACTCCGGAAGCGGTTTCGGCTTTGCAAAATAAATTAGCCGGCGATTCCAGAATTAAAGATGTTAAATATGTTTCCAAAGAAGAAGCTTTGTCTATTTATAAAAATGCTACCTCCGATAATCCTTTGTTGTCGGAACTGGTTAGCCCCTCAATTTTTCCGGCTTCATTGGAATTCTCGGTAAATAATCTTGAATTTGCTTCGACAGTTATTGAAGAGGTTAAAAAAGAACCTATCGTGTCTGAAGTTGGCTATACAGCTTCTTTGGGGGGAGAAAAAAGCTTGCAGGATGTAGTGACCCGCCTAAAGACTGCTACTTTCTATTTGCGGTTGGGCGGTGGAGTTTTTGTAGGGATTTTAGCTTTAACTTCCTTCCTGATACTAATGGTTATTATTGGTATGCGGGTTAGTGCCAGAAAAAGCGAAATAGAAATTTTGGAGTTAATAGGGGCGACTAAGAACTTTATCCGGAGCCCGATTGTTTTGGAAGCCTTTATTTATTCCTTAATCGGAACTTTTATTGGCTGGTTATTGGCTTTTATCTTTTTTATCTATTTAACCCCCAGCCTCCTCAATTATTTTGGCGAGATTCCGGTTTTACCTAAAGAACCTTCGAATATTTTCATCTTATTCGCCATGGTTTTGGGGGTGGAGATAGTTGCCAGCTGCATTCTAGCTTTGGCGGGAAGCATGATGGCGCTTTCGCGAGCCCGCCAAACTAAATGAAATATTTAATCTTACTTCTGTCTGTTTTTTTAAATTTATTTTTAGGGACAATTCCGGTTTTTGCCCAAACTGATGAGTGCGCTGATAAATCTTTAACTGATAGGATTACATGCTACTCGGATAAATTAAGTTCCCTGTCCGAACAGTCCAAGACTTTATCTAACCAAATTGCCCAGTTTAATGTCCAGATCCAATTAACTACGGCCAAAATTAGCCAGACAGAGGACGAAATCAGCTTATTAGGAGGCCGGATTGACCAATTGGAGGGTTCTCTGGATACTCTCACTCAGGCATTTGCCTCCCGGGCAGTAGAAACTTATAAAATGGCCAGGTTTGGCAATGCTTTTATGTTAATTTTTTCCGCCTCTGATCTTAATCAGGCGGTTACCCGGTTTCATTCTTTGCAGGTTGTCCAGGAGTCAGATCGAACTCTTATGCAAAAATGGCAAATGGCCCAAACAAATTATAAAAGTCAGAAAACCGAGCAAGAGACCTTGCAAATTCAATTAAATAATCAAAAGGCTGATTTAAATAATCAGAAATTAGCTAAGAATGCGTTACTTTCCCAAACTAAAAATAGTGAGCAAACATACCAGCAGCTTTTGGCCCAGGCCGAAGCGGAATTGGCCAGTTTGGCTAATTTTACCGGTAGTGCATCTCTACTTAGCAATCAGACATTTTGTGATGACTGGGGCTGTTATTACAACCAAAGAGATAGCCAATGGGGAACCGTGTTAATAAATGGCAGTAATGATTGCAATGGGCCCTGTAATATCGTTAGGGTTGGCTGTCTGGTAACCTCGGTGTCTATACTAGCCAGTCATTTGGGGCACAGGGATATTTTGCCGCCTGATATTGCGACTTCATCACCGGATAATTTTTCGGTAGGCACAGCATTATTAAATAGAGGAACAATTTCTGTAAAGGGAGTTAATATTACCCGCACGACTATTGCCAATTCCCTTAGCCCGGATTTGGTTGCCGGTGGTCCGGTAATAGTGGGAATTAATTACGGCCCATTCAGCACTCACTTTTTGGTTATCAAATCTTATCAAAACGGGACTTATATAATGAATGACCCATATGCGGAAAATGGCCACGATGTTCCTTTTACCGACCACTATTCTTTAAACAGTATTTTTGATGTTGAACGGGTTACAATTTAATAATGTCCAAGAAGGTCTTGGTGTTTTTAATTTTTCTTTCATTATT
>JBEKGU010000026.1:0-5332 GCA_050012635.1 Candidatus Microgenomates bacterium
AAGGGTAATTTGCCCCCGGAACAAGGACCCAATGAAAGTTTTCAGGATTATTACAAAAGATATGTTACCTGGAGAGGAAAATATTGTTATTCAATTAAAATTCCTTCATCCATTCCCTTTATCGGCAATGTGCCATTGGTCGGAGGGATGGAAGTAATGTATTGCGTCAACGATTTATTAAAACCGGACTATTTTGCCAATGAATTCCCCTGGGTTCCCTTTACCTCCACCGAAGATAAACTGGGAGACCTGACTTTCGCCGTTCCTCAATCATCGGGCGGGGATGTCAAGGTGATTAATCCCATTTTTAAAAATTTAACTACCGGGGCATTAAATACTCCCATCTCTACCAACCTTTATTTCCCCCATATGGAAGAAAACCAACAGCTATCCCAAATGCTCTCCGGTTCATACTTGCCGAAAGATTTACAGGGAGATACTTCATTAGGGACCACTGTTCCGGTTGATAAACAAGCTAACTGCCAAATCCTGGATGTTAGGTCCAATCCCGGAGATAAATTATTCGGAAATGTCTCAGCTCTTGGCAGTTACTCTTATACTGCCCAGTTTGATTGTGATTTTACCTGGCATTTGGAAACAAATTATGACCCCACAACCGGCCAACCCTACACCACTAAGGTCTGGGAACCTGACCCGTGTAAAAAAACCTCCTCTTTTTCTTCCGATGTCAATGTGGATACGCCCATGATCGACAAAACCTGGGCTACTCTGGTTGCCGGTAACACTTCAGATTTCAGAAGAATTTTCCCCAAACTGGATTCGGCAGGACTAGGGGATATTAAAGATATTCCGGCGGTTTCCTCCAATGTTTACTATAACGCTCAAAATACCGGGAATAACGGCAATACTTCAGCCGGCCCCAATCCGGCAGAGATTTATTTCCCCCACCTCGGAGGTATTTCCGAATATTTCTTAAAAGCTATCCAAACTCTTCTCCGGCCCAAAGGCTTTGGAGATACCATTGAATGGGGTAATGCGACTGGCTCAGCAGTGACTTCGGCCGATTGTAAAAGCGCCTCTCCCCAAAATGTTTCAGGATTAATTAGCAAGGACGCATTTAATACTATGGCCGGACCCGGCAGCCGGGCATTGGAATGTTACGACTATGTCGTCGGCCGGGCAATATCAGAAGGCATTGATCCGGCCCTGGCCCTTTGGGTATGGCTTAATGAAAGCCGGGCCAGTAATTACAGTTGGTCAGTCCATGATTTTGGAGTAACAGCCAGCCAATTTGATAAAGACATAGTCGGGCAAATGGGTGAATTCATTAGATTAAAGAATCTTCTTAAAGCTGCTAACATTCAGGAGTGTGCCCAATATGGTGTAACTAACGATCTGCAGGCTTTCGCTTATGAGTATTTCACCGGCCATTGCAACCCCAACTACACGCCCCCGGGTGAAAAATATTCGGCCGACCAGTATTACCAATTAATGGTCTCGGGAATTGCAGCTATGCATCAATAAAAAAACGATTGCCACTCCCGCACAGGATGTTGTATGATTAGTTGAAGTTAAAATGAAAAAACCTGTCCTGATTGCCCAGCCCGCATTGCTACGCAAAGCGTTGCTGGCGGGTCTAATTACCCTGATTGTTCTGATAGGAGTATTGCCCAGAATTGCTTTGGCCCAAACCACAGCACCAACCAGCCAACCCAGCGCCGCCTCTTCCACAGCAGCTACTTCTACTACAGGTACCTGGTATAATCAATCTTTTCAGGAATTCTATAATAAAGTTTACAACACCAACTTTTCCGCCCCGAATGAAATCTTCGGCGAGCGCTATACTGCAGCTCAGGTTCAGTGGGTAATTTATTCCCTGTTTTCTTTCATTCTTACCGGCGGTAACTCTGCCCAGGCCGAGCTTGTGGCCTGCGCCACATCCGGAGACCTAAGTCAATGTTTAACCCCAGAATTACTAAATAAAGTTGTGCCTTCAGATATCCAAAAAATTCTTACAGGGGAAAGTAACCAGAATAAGTCCTTTTTAGCTACCATCACCAGCAATCCCATCTCGGGAGTAGGTTATGTTTCCGGATTAGTGCAAAAATTCCATATTGTTCCGGTTGCTTACGCTCAACAGGGTTTCGGTTATTCTAATACCACTTTCATTCAAGATCTGTGGAAAATCTCACGCAATATTGCCTATGCCTTACTCGTAATTGCCGTAATCATTATGTCATTTATGATTATGTTCAGAGTAAAAATTTCTCCACAGGTGGTAATTACTGTCCAGTCTGCGCTGCCTAAAATTGTTCTGGCCTTAATCTTAATCACATTTTCTTATGCTATTGCCGGTTTTCTAATTGATTTGACGTATGTGGTAATCGGACTTCTGGCTACAATCCTTACCACCCCCTGGGCGGGCAGCGGTGCACTTTCGGGCTGGAACTGGTCGCATATGTTCCAGCAGCTCACCCAAGCCGATATTTTCTGGGTGTTAATTCTTTACTGGATCTCTTTTATAATATCTGCCCTATTCAACGTATTTACTGCAGGTTTTGCTTACGGTGTAATCTTTCTTATTTTAGCCATCTTGTCAATCTTCGTTCTGCTTTGGTATTCGATCAAAATTCTAGTTTTAATGTTTAAAACTTTTTTCAACATTATGATTTCCATCATTACTGCGCCTTTCTCGATTCTGGCCGGAACAGTCATGCAAGGAGCCGGTTTTGGACCATGGCTAAGAGGTCTTGTTTCTAACTTGATGGTTTATCCTTTAGTGGGAGCAATGCTATTTTTAGCTAATTTATTTTTAAGAATGGCTGATCAGGGGTTTAATCTTTCAATCTGGAATAATTTTTATTATTTCAACCCTCAAGTTGCGGCTTCATGGATGGGCAATTGGTGGGATCCCCCCCTGTCAAACGGCATCGCTGTTGGTGGCGGTGGCTCGATGCGGGGAATTTTACTTATGGGTGTTTCCTGGACTATAATATCCATGATTCCGAAAACCGCGGAATTAGTTAAATCAATTATGGCAGGCAAAGAATTTGAGAACGGCTCAGCGATAGGAGAAGCCAGAACAATTGTCAGGACTGCTGGTGGCGGTGCTGTTGATATCCTTAAGTCAGGAAACGTTCGAGAGGACTCAGTTGCCGAAAAAATACTTCGCAGGCTTAAGTGGTTATCATTCATCCCCTAAATTAGGACCCAAGTAAAACTAACCGTTTTTAGTTATTTTAATAGGTATTTTTCCTTCGGAACTGGCTGTTTTAATTGCATCGACAACTTTAATTGATTCCCTCGGTGTAGCCCCGCCCTTCCCCGCCGGAACCTTTTGGCCCTCAATTTCCCCCCATTGAGGAGATAGCTGTATTCCCTTAACGTACGATGCAAAAATCTTTTCTAGGTAAGCTCTTTTTTCATCACTTAATTCTTTACTACTCTTTCCCCGTAGCTTTCCTCTATTCTCTGGTATTACTGAGGCTTGAACTCCCACATCAAGTGTCTTTCTAAGCTTTTCGTAAGTTGCATAATCAGATAGCTTTCTCGGGTCCCAATTCGTAGCAATCACCTGGAAAAACGATCCGCTTTCTTCTCTACCTGCCATAAATATCCTCAGGAAGAATGAATTAATAAACTTATCACCTAACCTATCCCATTTTTCTTGATCAAAATCTCCAATTCTCTGAGGCTCAAGAGGCTTAAGCTGTGTTCCCTGCCTTTCATTATATCCCCATACACACTCATGCAAAGAAAAAATCATTGCCTTATCTCCCATATGTAGTGCGTCCTCAAATCTAAAATTGACCGTATTGAGTAAATCAGTAGCAAATCCTACGTACTCGCCCCGGGTTTCTATTGGACCAGCATCCCTACCTTGACGTCCATATTGACTTTGGTAAGCTTCAGGGTGGATTACCTTCGTCATATCGCTCGAGGTCCAAGTTCCCATATCTGTATGAATACCATCATCATATAATTGCCAGCCCACCTCATCGGCCATACCAAAAACCCGGAACGCTTTGTAGGCCAACTCTTCAGCCGTCTTAACCGTAGCATCATCAGCGTTACCGTTCCCCAAGAACTCTCTGACTCTTTCCCTTATAATTCTCATCTCGCCTTGCTCACTCACCTCGCTATTTATCCATATATTTCCAAATTCAGTTAACCGGCCACGGCTAGCTTTCTCTACAACTTTAACAAAATCCTTACCTTTGACTTTCTTGTCAATCCCATCACTCCCTTTAATCACGATCTCAACCTTCCTTTTGGCATCATCTACCCATTCGCTTGGTTTACCAAACCAGTGCTCGAGAATTTCAGCTCTGAGAGGATTACTTTCAGGTACCAAAAATTCTTTAAAGCCAGGTCTATTCATCAGATCAATAAAGGACTGTTTTCTCTCGCTTTCACCAATAATTTTATAGAGCATAACGGCATCATTAAGCATCTGGCCCATCTGTTTTTTCTTATCATATCTTGCGCCTCCAACATTTTGTTCCGGCGCCTCTTCTTCGGCAGCCAGATTAAACAATAGTTTCATGCCCTCTGGGGTCATCCAGTTATAGAGATAAAAATTAGCTAAGCCAGGAAGATTTTCTGTGTTCGAATTAAAATGTTGATACGCTTCGTGAAGATTCTTCCTGACAATTATTTCTCCATAACCTTTATCAAACGTTTCGCACATTTCCTTCCTTCTGCTCTCTGTACCCAAATCTGTATATACTTGCTCGGTATAAACTACTCTCGGAAGACGGACAACCCGACCCGCTCTGTCAAGAGCGTGGTCATAACCAGCAGATTTTTCAATTGTCACAATAGTTTGGCCAATACCAAACCCCGCTCCGCCAAGGCAATAAAGGGATCCTTCTTTATCATTCAATCTAACTGTTTCTCCAATTATTCCTTTTTTCTGAAGTGTAGTTACAGGAATTGCTAGTGCTTGGCTTCTCTCCTGACAGACTTGAATTGATCTTTCTAAACTATAAGGACTTATTCCACTTTCCGGGTGATATTTCATCGATTCATACCCCGATATAAGCTGTCTAACCGCCAACAATACTTGAGGTTTATTCTCAGCAGTTCTTAACAGTTCCCCAAAAGCCATACCTCTATCATCTCTGTTAAACTCTGCACGCTCGGCATACTTTTGCTGTTCCGGATTTTGAGCAAATGGTTCTTTTGGAGAAGTTACGCCACCAGGAACCGGCGGGGCAAAATTTGTTTTTCTTTCCTGATTAAACACTGACCCTAGTTCTGCCATACCCCAATTTTAACACCAAAGAAGTAATTTTGGCTAGTTTTCGTTTCGGAGATTGGCTAAGTTACACCTCCCTCGGCATCATAAGGGTCATAACCGCGACTAAAA
>JBEKGU010000027.1:0-5314 GCA_050012635.1 Candidatus Microgenomates bacterium
CTTCAGATTTCGAGGCAATCCCGGGTAACCGAGGAAAGCGTTGAGATTTTTCCTGGGACCCCCTACTTAAAAAAGGGGGTCTCTTTTTTGGTATAATACTCTTACCAGCCGAGGTGGCGAAATGGCAGACGCGCATGGTTTAGGACCATGTCCCAATTATATGGGGTGGGGGTTCGAGTCCTCTCCTCGGCACCATGAAAAAAATATTTTTAATGTTAGCCGGGACCATAGTTTTCATTACCGTTATTGGCTACTTTACCAACGGCCGATCCTTCATACCACACAATAATCAAGCCATCAAACAAGTCACTATAGACAACATCGTTATTCCGGTCGAAATAGCCGACACTCCGGCCTTGGAAGCCAAAGGGCTCTCGGGCAGAAGTTCGCTTGATGCGAATTCCGGAATGTTGTTTACGGTGGACCCCAAAAATAACGAGCCCATTTTCTGGATGAAGAATATGTTAATTCCTCTCGATATTATTTGGATCAAGGACAACCGAATTATTAAAATTGATGCCAATATTCCGGCTCCAGTCTCAGGCACCACCGACAAAGATTTAACACTTTATAAATCCCCGGGCCCTGTAGATTATGTTCTGGAGGTTAACGCCGGCTTTACCTTCAGCAATAATATTAAAGTGGGTGATACTGTAACTCCCTAATTCCACCAAAAGAGATCCTATCAACTATCTGGTTATCCATATTTATCATTCTGGCGGGAGAAATAGTAAAATTACCCCAGCGGTTATTGATTTTATCAGTTGAGTTAACCAACTTTTCTCTCTTTTCTACATCCTCAAATAAATTTAATTGGCTGAAATCAGCCTTAAGTAGGCCAAAAGCGGTAACACTCATGTCTCGTACGGGTTTAAGTTGGGGACATTTGAGAAGCAGTCGATAGGCTTCTTTATAGAAATCCCGGGAATCATATAAAATCTTGGCCGCTAAGGCTCCCTGATGCCAAAAAGAGCCGTCCCTGAAGGAAATCGCCAGATGTACCCCTTTGGCCTTATAACCAACCTCCCTGAGGCGAAAACCCATCTTTTCCACCAGCTTTGAGAGAATGGGAGAAATCTCTTCCGGGGTAGTTAGGGGTTTGGGAAAGGCATAAGAATTACCAAAACTTTTACGCACTGTGTCAAAATCATCAATCTCATAACCCTTAAGCCTTAAGTACCAATAGTAACCGGCAACCGAAGCGAAAGCCGCTTTTAATTTCCATAACGGGGCATTGTAAAAATCGGCCGCACTATAAATTCCCATTACAGCCAACCTAATTGCACTTCTGGTTTTAATTCCACACAAATCAGTCAATTTAAGATTTGAAAAAACGGTCATGTAGTTATCTTTAGTAATTTCGTCCAGTCCATCGGGCTTATGTAATCCCGACGCCACTTTAGCCAAAAACCGGTTAGAGGCAATGCCTATTGATACGGTAATCCATTCGCCAATGTCTGACTTGATTCTCTTCTTTATTTCTTTCGCCACTTCACCCATAGTATGGTCTCTTAAAATAGGATAATCGGTTAATTTCAGCACAAACTCATCAATGCTTTTGGGGTCAAACTCCGCCGTGTAATTACTGATAAGTTTTCGAAATTGTAAATGAACTTGTCTATAGGCATTAGGGTGGGGAGTGAGAATAATTAGCTCCGGGCATAGTTTTTTACCGTCTCTAACCCGCATGCCTGTTTTAACACCCAACTTTTTAGCTTCTCTGGAGGGCGCCAAAATACAACCGGAAGCGGTCGGATAGGCAGCTACGGCAATAGGCCTACCTCTTAGAGTCGGATTTAGTTGCTGTTCAATCGTGGCAAAGCAGGAATTAATATCAATGTGCATGATGGTCGGAGCTTGAGTATTGAAAATTAGAGGGCCCATACCTAGTTATAAACCCAAATAAAATACGAAATCAAGTATTAAAATCTTTGTTGGTGGTATGATTAATTAATGAAGAAATTACTGCTCGTTCCGCTTATATTAATTGCCTTTGCCGGCGGCTATTTTTTCAAGGCATACCTCATCAGACCGGAAACTAAAATTGCTATTATCAAGCCCACGCCTCTTAATAAATACACCATCGAGAACTTAAGTAAAACCCGAGCCCCGGCGAGTAATATCATGATTGGAGACACTCTGACCAAAGATAAGAATTTCACTTCTTCGATTTTTTCTATGAATTTTGACCCGACTTTGATAGGACAAGCTACAAAGAAAGTGACGGGTGTAATTAACATACCAACTAAACCTGGAAAATATCCGGTCGTAGTTATATTTAGGGGGTTTGTGGACCAAAAAACATACACTCCGGGAACTGGCACTCAAAAAGACGCTGAATATTTTGCCAAAAACGGCTTCATTACGGTTGCCCCCGACTTTTTAGGCTATGCGGGTAGCGACAAAGAGGCTACGGATATTTTTGAAAGCCGGTTTCAAACCTACACCACAGCTATGACCATGCTCTCGTCCGTCAAAAATATTCCCGGCTGGGATGGCAAAAACGTTTATATTTGGGCCCACTCCAATGGCGGCCAAATTGCCTTAACCACATTGGAAATTACCGGTGTTACTTATCCCACAGTCCTTTGGGCCCCGGTCTCTAAGCCCTTTCCCTTTTCAATTCTATATTTTTCAGACGTCCCCGGCGATTACGGTAAATATTTAAGGGGGCAGTTGGCCAATTTTGAATCCGACTATGACAGCGACCTTTTTTCAGCTCATAAATACTTTGACCATATCAACGCTCCTCTTCTAATTGAACAGGGGACAGCCGACCAGTCTGTGCCATTTGCTTGGAGTAATGATTTGGTAGCCACCTTAAAAACCCTGCATAAAGATGTTAAGTATGACTTGTATCCCAAAGCAGACCACAACCTGCAACCAGTCTGGAACACCGCAATTGCCAGGAGTTTAGCCTTTTTTAAGACACACTAACCCCAGCTAAATAAAAGCTTTTCTACTTGGAATTCTTAAAACTTTCGAGAAGTATTACGAATTAACGGTTAACCTGAGGTTTAGCCTCATTAACATTAATTTTTCTACCCTTAAGTTCACTTCCGTTCAACTTTTCGATGGCGGCTTTAGCTTCTTCGGGCTTCCCGAATTCAACAAATCCAAAACCACGGCTACGGCCAGTCATTTTATCCATGATAACTACAGCATCGACTATCGTTCCAAACGGGGCGAAAGCTTGCTTGATGTCATCACTAGTCACGGTGTAGTCCAAATTTCCGACAAACAACTTATTCATACTATTTTTTACTCCTTTCTAAAAGGCTGTTTAATTTGCCTTAGCTGATATTATATAAGATAATGGACATTATGCAATCGAAAGACCCACCCAAGATAAGTAAACCTTTGGTTTTTAAACCTGCAGATATTCTAAAAGTGAGCAAATTCAACGGGAATAAGTTTAACCAATCCAAGGCCAGGTTCAATACTTCACAATTCAGAACCCAACATAAAGGGGGTAGTTAATGACAAAAATTAGTTCAACAGTTGCCAGAGGTGATGACGGAAATATCCAAATTACTTTCGATATTCCATTTGAATTAATCACCGTCAACAGGGCTTTAGTCCTCGCAGATATAGCTAAAGATACCGAAGTCCCAGGTTTTAGAAAGGGTAAGGCTCCGATATCCGAAGTGGAAAAGAAAGTTGCCCCCGATAATATCATCGAAAAAATCCTGGCTAAAATTTTACCGGCTGCGTTGGGTGAAGCCATTACCGAAAACAAAATAAAACCAGCAATTTATCCTAAATTTGAGTTAATCAAAGCTGTCAATAACGAAAATTGGCAAGTTAGAGCCGTAACTTGTGAGATTCCCCAATTTGAGCTTGGAGACTATAAAAAATTAATCACCGACAATCTTAAAACAGTAATTATTACTCCCCAGATTAAGGAAAAGAGCCAAGAAGAGAAAGAACAATCTATTATCAAACTCTTGATCGAATCAATCCCCGTAAGGTTGCCGCAAATCTTGGTTGACGAGGAAGTAAACTCACGCTTATCTCAACTTCTAAATCGAATAGAAAAATTGGGTCTTAATTTGGATAGCTATCTGACCTCAGTTGGTAAAACTCCGCAATCAATAAGGGACGAATATACTATCCAGGCTAAAAATACTATTTCATTGGAATTAATTTTGCAAAAAATTGCCGAAGACCAAAATGTCAAAATTGAAGACAAACAAATAGACGAAGTTATTAAAGTTTCAGGCGTTGATCCAAAGGCCGCCGAAAAACTAAATAACCCAGAACAACGTCTTTTTATAGCTTCAATTCTCCGCAAGAAGGCCGCGCTTGAATCTTTAACTGCTTTGGTATAATCTTTCGGATAAGGTGGATAAAGCACAGAAGGCTAAAAACATCAAAGCCGTGAGGAGCGCCAATGTCTTGGAAAGCCTTAAAGACGTGGGCAGTTCTGTCTCCAAATCTATCTCCCAAGATCTTCTGAAAGGGACTTCTGAAGAATTCTTAAGGCAATTGTTTGGCTCACAACCTGTAGAAAAACACTCAGGAGAAATATTACCGGGTGAGTCGGTCGACTTTAAAGATATCTATAGCGGCCAGAGGGAAGAAAATCTTAAACTAAAAAAACAGATCAGTTTTGAGAGACAGCTTTCCCAAGAAGAAAATCAGCTGGTAGAAAATAAGAGCAATGAACTTAGGGTTCAACTCCAGGCGTTAATGCAGGAAGTGGCCGCTCTGGCGAGAACCACTTCAGGACTAAGCCAGCAAGTCGAAATTGCCGCTATCCAGGCTCCAGCAAATCCCGGTATTTATCACCTTGTATTTTTTGAAAAACTTATAGAGTTTATTCAGTCCTTCAGAAAAAAAGTGGAGCATTCTGAAGTTTGGCTGGCAACCTCAAATAAGAGGGCCAACAAGAAAAATTACTGGTCTACCTATAAAGGCAAGGGCGGGGGAGGCAGTTTCCTCTTGTCTCCTGACAGCTATCTGCAAAGATCCGCCGGATAGGCTATAATTCAAGCACGGACGATTAGCTCAATGGTAGAGCGCCTACTTGACGTGTAGGAGGCCGTAGGCTCGATCCCTACATCGTCCACTTAGGGGCCCGTAGCTCAATGGCAGAGCATCTGGCTGGCAGTCAGGGGGTTAGGAGTTCAAATCTCCTCGGGTCCACTCATCAATCTGCTATTATTAATTTATGGAAAAGAATAATTTAGAAAAACTAAGACATTCATGCGCGCACCTGTTAACTGCGGCAGTAATGGAGTTATGGCCCAACACCAAAAGAACCATCGGCCCGGCAATCGAGAACGGTTTTTATTTTGACTTTGATTTCGGG
>JBEKGU010000028.1:0-5183 GCA_050012635.1 Candidatus Microgenomates bacterium
CTATTCCGGATATTAGCTGGTTTTGATTTAAGTATTTTCTTAACCTCAGTAAGTGGCAGGGGATTGCCCTCAATGCTGGTTGAGGAATAGGAGGAAACTTCCCTGGCAGTTTTCTCAAATTCCGCTAAAACTATCTTTGGAAATCGGCGGTCATTTAAATCTCTAACAAGTGAGTTTATTCGGGTAATATTAGCAAGTAGCTGATCGGTAATTGAATATTTAGGTGTAAACATATATAGTCGTATATTAGTCGATTATTAGGCGATTGTCAATAGGCTCCTTGGCTCTGGTAATCTTTACCTACCGGTAGGTAAAGTGATATTTTATTTTAGGTCGATATATAGCCCTTTTTTATTTTTACTTTCTCCTCTTATTCCTTATATATAAGGGAGAGCAGTGGTACAATCATTCCAAAATGAACAATTCTCAACTAACAGCCAAACAATTAAATATTATTAACTTACTTCACCGGTTCCGATTCTTAACTAGCTCTCAAATTCAAAAATTCCTAAACAACAAAACTACACGCCTAGCTAACTATTACTTAAAAACACTCAATACTCAAAATTACATCGGTAAACACTACACACGGACACTAGGAGAAGGAAATCAACCGGCTGTATATTATTTAACTACTGGAAGTATTAAGGCTCTGGAAGTAAATCCGGATATCCAAAAGGCAAAACTAAAATATATTTATCGGGAAAAAATACGTTCTAAACAATTTATCTCTCACGCCTTGTTTATTGTTGATTATCATCTGTACCTTGTAACTGAATCAACAAAATCTAACCATCAACTGCATTTTTTTACCAAAACAGATTTACAAGCACATCCCTACATAATCCACCCGTTACCCGATGCCTACTTTGCCCGAGTCGATACCGCAGGAGAAACCAAACGCTATTTTGTTGAAGTCATCGACGAGGGCGCGCCGCGATTTGCTTTACGAAAACGGATCGAACAATATAATGACTATATAGAAAGTGGAAGGTTTGAAAAAGTCACAACACATACCTTTCCAACCATTCTTTTTATTTGCCCTACGATTGGAATCATGATTTATCTCAAAAAACACCTTGGGCGTATTTATGAAGAAACATCACTTGACCAAGTTGATATCTACCTTGCCACCCAAGAGGGTGCCTTTTCCAGTAATTGGGAAAAGATCGAAGCGGTGGAAGAATAACTATGGCATAAAGAAATAACCATACTCATCAAATGCAAAATGACCCTCGGGTTTGTTTAGTAATAAATCCGCAAGTTCCCATGCACTCATATTCTCTGAAATTTTATATTCTGCATTTGTATCGATTGTTCCGTTTTTACCTACATTAATTGCGTTATCGCTGGGAGTTGTGTCTTCCGTATGCTCCAAAGCATATCTCAAAGTATCTTCATCTTTAACAAAACCATAATAGTAAAGGTTTCCAACAAGCCCCTTCAAGGTGACGTTAGTATTTATTCTTAAATCGACGGTTCCGTCAACCCCAGGTTTTGATCTAATTTCGGAAGCTTCCCGGGGAGTCATTCTTAATCTTTCGATAAAGTAGTCTTCAACCTTCTTGGGAGAATTCCAAGCCCTTCCTGGAGCTTTGAAGCTTTCCTCATTAGGTCGGGTTAAAAAGTAATAACCACCAATAGCAACGAATATAAGGACAGCGAAGACAATTAACTTCTTACCCATAGATCCATTATAGAACAATTAAACAAAACAACCCCGGAGAGTTACCCCCAGGGGTGTTTTGAGATATCCTCACAGTTTGGCTTGTGATACTACTTCACTGATCGGTTTCTCGTCAAAATACAAATCGCGCTCAATTCCTAGACTAAACTTGCCGCGATAGTTTTCGAGCTCTTCCAGAGAAAACGAACCCCATTCGTCGTTCCAATCGCCAAATATTGAAACGTAACCGAAAAACATATTTTCTTCCGGATCGTACTCGGTGGCATACCAGGTACCGGCCCCTGCCGGATTAAAAAATTTAGCTACCACAATGGGATCGGCTGCATTTTCCTGGGAACCGATTTTGGCAAACCGTTTTAGTAAATCTTTAGTTAATAGCTGCATTTATTATTCACCTCCTTTCTGGAATTTTCTTCCCTGAGAATTTATTTTTGGGAAGCAACCCTTGCTTCCCATACCAGTGCTTTAGTTAGCGGGGTGAAGTTTGCAAGGGCGTAGTGAAACGAAGTTCATTGAAGCGAAGCGGAAACCCTTGCAAAATGAGGGGTAAGACCCCTTCAAAGTCAAAAAACTGCCTAAGTTGCATTTAGTTCTTAAATCTGTTTATATTAAAATGTGCAAATAAAAATCAGGGGCAAAAGAAGAAAGATATTTATTTTCGCTTTGGCTACAGTGGCTGTAATTGCAGTAGCTACAGCCGGTTACCTAATTATCCGAGCAGCTTCTTTATCGGTCAGTGATACCTTTGATACCCCACAAAAAATAGCCACCAAAACCAACGCCACAGTCTGCGGAGGCCAAGTAAAATTGGCTGAATCATCCTGGACCACTTTAACTGAATGTAACTGCAATGCAATATCGGGCTGGTATTGGTATACCACTAACGGCAGGAGCGCCTGCTGGTCCAAGACCCTGGCTGATAGTACTTCCTGGAATAAAGGGGTGGGAGACAATACTACGAGTTCCGGGACGTATACCTGTGCCACCGCGGTCACAGCTCTTAAAGACCGGATGGCAGCTGCTTCTGCCGGCGAGTGGTATAAAATTGTTTCAGATGTTAATGGTGTTGCCATTACCTCGGCCAAAAACGGTTCTGCCGGCTATTCTTCTATTTCTGCCTTGGCAATTTCAGACTGTACAGATGGCACACGGGATTTAGCCGTTACCCTGGGCGCTGATTACACTGCTGCAAACGCCTCCCTAAAAACCTGGGCGGGGGCGACCGGTAATAAATCAGCTCTCACCTACTGCAACAGCTCGGGGTGTGATACTGCGGTAAACTCTGATTATAGAGCTGCCTGTGAGGCCAATATTAACACTGACATTCCCCTTAGCTGTTACCAGACCAATATTTTCTATCTCAACCAGAAAACTTGTAATGACGGTGATACTAATTATATGTGGGCAGCTGCCGCCTACAGCGGTACCGATGCCCGTGCACTTGGCGCCAATAGTTGTGCTAACGTCTATTACTACACCACGAGCAATGCCAGTAGCTTTAACGGGTTCCGGGTGGTGGTTCGCCCCTAGGCAGTATTCTGGTCATTTGGCCGTTTTCTCGCGGCCAAAATTTTTGTCTTAATTACTATGAGATATGGCAAGACACGAGCATCTAATAATTTTCCAAAAAACTTACGATCTTTTAGTTAGAATTTACAAGGAGGTCCACAATTTTCCCCGCGAATATAAATATGGTTTGGGCGAAAACCTGAAAACAGCTTCCCTAAAGGCATTGGACTGGATAATTCTGGCCAATTCTGCCATAAATAAAACCCCCTATTTAAAGAAAGTGGATCAGAATATTGACCGCTTGAGGATTTATATCCGCCTATGTTATTCTTTAAAGGTCATCAGCAGCCAGAAATACGAGGTACTCACGAAAGTTGTTGATGAGATAGGTAAAATGACCGGTGGATGGCTAAAGACAGGTTAACGCGGCAGGAGTTCATATAGCTTTAATCGTTATGTGGAGTGTGCCATTTATAAATACTGCGGTCCCTTTCTCCCCACCTTGGGTGGGGAATAGAAAAGTAAAAGTGAAGTGACTTTAAGGGCAGCTGCCGCCAACAGCGGTACCAATGCCCGTAAACTTGGCAACAATAGTTGTGCTAACGTCAATAACAACAACACGAGCAATACCAATAGCAATAACGGGTTCCGGGTGGTGGTTCGCCCCTAGGTAGTATTACTTTAGCCTGAAAAACTTGAAGTCATCCGCCGGCCGCAAAATGTCTTTTAACACTCCGAAGTGTTTTTCCCAAAGATTCCTTCTTAAGTTATAACCGTCAGCGTGCCTGAAGTGAGCATAATAAGAATTGATACAGGATAAAACATATTTTAGATTAGTATGCTCTTTTTGGAATTCCTGTAATTTTTTCTTTAAGTTTTTTATTACCCGCCTTCTGACCAGAATATGGGTCCGTTTAGTCACATAACCCAAAAAATCTACGCCTTTTCTGGCATCCTCTATTTGCCATTTATTAGGGTGTAGTTCTAGCGTCAATTTTTGCCTTAAAAACTCTTCTATTTGCTGTTTAATTTGGTAAAGTTTTTCTTTGTTCTCATCCAAAATAATAAAATCATCCACATACCGGATATAGTATTTACAGTTAAGAGTGTGTTTTACATATTGATCCAGCTCGTTTAAATATACGTTGGCAAAAAACTGGGAAGTTAAGTTACCAATGGGTAGCCCCCGCCCGATGGGTGCATTAAAAAGAGATTTATGGGCAGGCACCTGGGAGAAAAGTTCCAGCTGGCCTTTTTTAACCGGATTGTCAGCACAGTCAAAATCAATAATGGTTTTGGCTAGCCAGAGAATGTCAGGATCATTAACCTGTTTTTGAATCAGATTAAATAGAATATCGTGGTTAATTGAGCAAAAATAATTTTTGATATCAGCCTGTAAAAAGAAAAGCCTATCCTGTTTTAAAAATTCAGACAGCTTTTTTACCGCCTGGTGAGTACCTTTCCCTTTCCGGCAAGCGTAAGAATCAGCAATAAACTCTGGTTCAAAAATGGGTAAAAGAAAACTATACAGGAGATGGTGGACCACCCGGTCACGGAAGTTGGCCGCAAAGATTTCCCTAATTTTTGGCTCGGTAACTACAAAAACCGAAAACGCTGAAGGTAAATATGTGTGGTTTTGGAGGACTTTTTCCAAATCCATAATTTCCTGTTCCAGGTTAAATTCAAACTCAGCCGAAGAGGTCTTCAGCCGTTTTTTCTTCCGGCAGTGATAGTAAGCAATAATTAATTTCTGAAAAGAGCAAAAATTTGATAACATAGAAGTAGGGTTAGTATGACAAGATTCCAAAAAATTCTAAAATTAAAAAGTAAGCAGGTAAAGAGTTTGCTTTCGCTGGTTCTAGCTCTTTTAGTTTTTTCTTGTATGGCACACGAAGCCCACGCAGCCACCTATTCTTCTTCAGGGACTATAACTTCCATCAATCTTCTTTCAGGCCTGGGTGTTAAAACTATTGATAAATTTGGTTAT
>JBEKGU010000029.1:0-5168 GCA_050012635.1 Candidatus Microgenomates bacterium
TAATTAATGAGGGATAAAATTATACGAATTGTGGATATTCATAATTCATAATTCATAATACACTGTACTTATAGTAAAATATGAAAAACAGCGTTTTAGGAGTCAAAATTTCTGGCGATAATAAAGAGGGAGTGCTAAGGCGGGTTCGCGATTTGGTTGCCCGGAGACGAAAATTTTCCCTATTTTCCATTAATCCCGAGATAGTATTGTTGGCCGGGCAGGATCAACGTTTTAAGAATATTCTAAATAGGGGGGATATCAATATTCCTGACGGATCGGGGCTAAAATTGGCCTTGCCGGGACTGACTATTCTTAAGGGCCGGATGATTTTTGCAGAATTGTGCCGGTTGGCTAACCGATTGGGCTGGAAAATATTTCTCTTAGGCGGCCCGGAGACGGTTGGTGCAGGGAAAGCCCTACAGGCAAATTTTAAGAAACTAAAAATTGAATCTTGTCAGGGACCAAAATTAGATATTAATGGTGCCCCTGTATCACAAGTTGAAGTTAAAGCAGAGAAAGATGTAGTTGACAAGATTAATAAATTTGCTCCGGAAATTTTGTTTGTAGGTTTTGGCGCCCCCAAACAGGAGAAGTGGATTGCCGGTTGGCTGCCCAAATTAAATGTGGGTGGGGCCATGGCCGTGGGGGGAAGTTTTGATTATCTGTCCGGCAAAATGCCTAAGTCCCCGGCAGGCGGACCCGAATGGCTGTGGCGTCTCGTCCACCAGCCCCGCCGTTTCCGCAGGATCTTTAACGCCGTAGTTATCTTTCCCCTCAAAGTCTGGTTCTCGCGTTGACTAGGACTGTCCTAGTCAAGTAATATAGGTTATATGCCTTCACGGAACACCTTAAAAGAGTATAGAGAAGGTAGTTACTATCATATTTATAACCGCGGAGTAGAAAAAAGAGATATTTTTTTAGATGAACAGGATTACGCAATATTTTTACATCTTCTAAAGTATTTCCTTTCCCCTGCGGAGAAGGAAATAAAGAATCCATTAGTTGGTTTGTACAACCTGAAATATATCAGACCCCGACCCTTAGAAAACCTTGCCGGTAAAGTGGAACTCTTGGCATATTGCTTGATGCCTAATCATTTTCATTTACTAATAAAACTAATTACATATAGTGGTATGACGGAGCTAATGCAAAAAGTTTTGACAGCCTATTCAATGTATTTTAACAAGAGATATGAACGAGTAGGTCACTTGTTTCAGGGGAGATATAAGGCGGCTGTGGTTGATAATGGAGAATACCTTTTACACTTATCCCGTTATATCCATGAGAATCCGCTTGAATTATTCGGTATGACTAGGACTGTCCTAGTCAGCTACCCATACTCCAGTTATGCCTATTATCTGAAAGTAAAACATGCTAATTGGATAAATACGGAGTATATTCTAGGCTTTTTCGATGAGAAACAAACTTATCAGGATTTTGTGGAAGATATCAAGACCAATTCAAGAAATGCCTTAGGTAAGCTGGTAATTGATTGACTAGGACTGTCCTAGTCAATCCCATGATGGGGTTGAGAGGATTTGAGAGACAGGCAGGGGTATAATAGCCTCCATGCTTACTGAGTATGAAGGCAATTATTGCTTTCCCGAATTAGGAATAAATAAAGTTGGAGTAGTGATATTGATTTTTGATGGAAAGGGGAAACTTTTTACCCTTAAGGAACGTAATAACAAAGCAGAAACTGGAAAAGTTGCCGGTCAAATAGGAATTCCCTGCGAGACAAGTGAGAAGGGTGAATCTTTTGGAGTGACCTTTAGACGTGGTTTGAGGGAAGAACTTGGGGTTAATGGTAAATTAAGAGAGTATTTTGACTGGTCAACGGAGACTTATTTAGGTTTCCGGCGCTTTATCCCGAAAGTTTTTGCCCATGTAGTTTCTGTGACTTGTAATAATCCTGAGGGGTTATATCACAGTTGCTTGGAGGATGGGGACGGGGAAGTAGTGCCTAATGGCTGGGTTAAGCCCTCGGATTTGGTTAAAGATCCAAATCTAAGAGTTGGGGTTAAGAATATACTAAATGAGTTATTAGTTAATAAATGAAACAAAAACTAATTTTAATTAAATTGGGGGGAAGTTTGATTACTGATAAATCCAAAGCCTTTACGGCTAGGGAAAAGGTAATTGCCAGATTGGGAAAAGAAATCAGAAAGGCCAGTGGTAAATCTAAAATCATTATCGGCCATGGTAGTGGTTCATTTGGTCATAGTGTGGCTGCTAAGTATCAAACCCAAAAGGGGATTATTAATAGTAAGAGTGTGGGGGGTTTCCCTCTGGTAGCCGATGCTGCTAGAAAAATTAATGAAATAGTGATGGATATATTTTTGGCTAATAAACTGCCGGTGGTGTCTTTTTCGCCCTTAAGTTACCTGTATACCAATAATCAAAAATTAAAATCTAAATTTCTGGCCCCAATTACTAAAAGTTTGGCAATTGGTCTGATTCCGGTTATTTATGGGGATGTCATAATGGACGAAAGTATGGGCTTTTGTATCTATTCGGGAGAGAAATCACTCAATGTAATCGCTCAAGAGTTATCCAAATTTTATAATATTACTATTATCTACTGTGGAGAGACTACTGGGGTATATAACGCATTAGGTGAGACGATAGCCAAAATAAATTCCCAGAATTTTCCTGATTTTAAAAAAAATATCGGCGGATCAGCCTCAACTGATGTCACCGGAGGGATGCTGCACAAAGTTGAAGAAAGCCTTTATATTGCTAAGGAATTGGGAATTCAAACGCTAATTATTAATGGAACTGTAAAAGGTAATCTGCAGAAAGCAATATTGGGTAAAGTTGTTAAAGGAACTCTAATTTCTAACTAATCCCACTCGGCCGGCTGTTCGCGCATACCCTCCATAACTCTTTCGGCCTGTTTCGGAGTTAGGGGGACTTGTTTTGTTTTGCCGTTAACACAACGAACCGTAATTGTGGTTGTTTCCTGTTTAGGTGGCGGTGTTGGTTGTTCCTGCGTGTTACCGGGGTTGGGATTTTCCTTCATAACCCGTATTTTAATACAGCAGTCAATTTTTGACAACAAAATGGGGCTTGACAGAGGTGTATCGCTTTGATATTTTGTGATTAATAAAGATAAGTGCTAGGCAGGGAACTAGATAAAAGTATTTTTATCTGTATAAAAATGGACGAAAACAAAAAGAGATTAAGATTAGAAGACCTGCCGGATTTATTAACTGTCAGAGAGGTGAGTGAACTGCTGCGGGTTTCTCCTTTAACTATTAAGAGATGGGGCAAGAGAGGCAAACTGCCGGCTATCAGAATTAACTCCCGCGGGGATAGGCGCTACAAAAAAGAAGCCGTCCTCTGGCTTCTGGGTATGCAGGCCAAAACTGAGTAAATTTGACAAGATTCCCCAGAGAGTAGTAATATAAGCCTGTTAGTTTAACAATTTAATAAAGGCTGTGAAGCAGTGAAGTAGTTTAGCTAAGGTGACTTTTAGAGATAAGGCGGCTGGTGCAAGACCTTACGAACTTAACTAAATGAATTACCCTGTGGAGCTTTCCCTACAAAAAAGGGAACGGAGGTGACCGTAATAGCACTAGAGCGTGTTGGAAACCAAAGCGCTCGAAACAATAAGGGTTATATAACCCGTTTCGAGTCCCGCTTTAGGCGGGATTTTTAGTTATATAACCAAATCAAGGTGGTACCGCGCGTTGAATAAACTCGCCCTTGTTTTGAACGATGATGTTCAAGATAGAGGCGAGTTTTTTAGTGGAATAAATAATATGGAAAGAATTGTTAATCGACAAGAAACAACAATTGCTACACCGGAGATGTGCCGACTAAAACCGGAAGAGTCGGCTGTGGATATGATAAAAATCTTAGGTTTAAATTACGGAACACACAACCTAAGTAGCAACATTGATGCTTTGGTAAATGATATACGAAATGGAAGAATACAACCTTTTTTACAAAAGGATATAGCCGGGGAAACAACTGCTTGTGCCGCTTTAGTTCAGATATCGCCGGATGAAGTTGAGTTAGGAAGAGGTGCGTGTGTGCCTAAAATGCAGGCAAGTGGGGCGGCGCCACTAATTGTGGCTTCTGAATATTGGAAGATGGGTTTGGTGTTCCCAGAATCTAAAATTTTAAAAGCTGAAGTTAGATGTGCTAAACCTACAAAAGAAGTTCCAGGGGGACAAGCTACCCAGGCAATTTGTTTGCAAAAAGTTGGGCTAGTTTCAACTGGATTTGGCCCATTTTTTCACCATGGGGTACCAGATAGACAAGAACACTTTTTGTTGGCTTCAATAGTGAGAAACAAAGCTTTGATTGATGCCTGGAATAGAGAGAAACATGTACTTTCAGCCAGTCTTTTTTCAAATGACGGCGAGAGAAAAGTTTTTACGTCTTTTTGGAAAAAATATTTTGGTAGTGAAGTAGCCATTATTCCTGAATTTGGAAGTAATGGGGTGGGGGAAATGCCCTTCAAATCTTGTTGCCAAGGTCCACTAATTGCCCTTGAGCCTGGTTTAAACAGTGGCGGGTTCCCTGTTTTTGATGAAAATCATAGGTTTATGGTAGCAGGTGTTGATATGGATTTGAGTTTAGAAGCTCAATCGATAAGTTTTAAAACTTTAAAAAAGCAGGGTTTTTCCCTAGTTGGTTTTGAACCTAAAATGGGTGTAGGAAGATTAAAAATTAGCTTATTGATGGGTAAGTTGTCTGAACAGGGGAAAAACGGCCTTGTGTTGCCATCTTTCATAGAAAATATATTTAGTCATGAAACTGAGGATTCACTTATCGATATGGCAGTAAAATGGAGGAGAAGTAACTGATATAATTAAAACAATGACAGAAATAGAAAAATTGCTCAAAGACCTGATTTTAATTCCATCTCCCAGTGGCAGTGAGAAAGTAATCGGGGAATTTATCTTTAATTTGCTCGAAAAGCAAGGCTTTGAAGTAAATAAATGTCCGGTTAGTAAAGATAGATTTAATGTGGTGGCCAAACTCGGTGAGCCTAAAGTTTATCTGGCTGCCCATATGGATACGGTTAATCCAATACTGGATTATAGGGAAACTAAATCACATATCTATGGAAGAGGCTCTTGTGATACCAAAGCATCTGTTGCTGGTATGATAACTGCAGCCATTACCGCTAAAAATGAGGGCTACCACAATTTTGG
>JBEKGU010000030.1:0-5104 GCA_050012635.1 Candidatus Microgenomates bacterium
AGTAAAGGTTATCAGTGAAGATCAATACCATATTCCCTACTTAATAACGGTTAGTAAACATAAATGATATGATTGCCATTGTTATCCCCACTATCAGGCCGGAGCATTTTAAAAAATTTAAAGAGGATTGGCAGCCACTAATTGAAAAGCACGACTGCAAACTTGTCGTCGTAGTAGACGGTAAGAATCCGACCGTAAATGGCAAAAGCGCCACAGAGATTATGGGTAAATACGTTTCGACATTGACAAACTTTAATGCCGGAATCAGAAATCTAGGCTTTGCTTACGTAGCCAAAACATTAAAAGATTGCGAAATCATTATTACCCTGGACGATGATGTCACCCCTGTCGGAGATACAATCCAGGACCATATTGAAGCCTTAGCCAAAAGAGTTCCGGTGAGTTGGCTATCAACAGCCTCCGAATATACCCGCGGCTTCCCTTATGCGGTGAGAAGTGAGGCAGAGGTGGTTCTCTCCCACGGCATTTGGGAAGGTTCCGGCGACTGGGACGCCCCAACCCAGCTGGTGATGGGTGAGAAAAGGCCGACTACCTTTTATAAAGGTCCAATTCCAAAAGGAATTTATTACCCCATGTGCAGTATGAATTTAGCTTTTAAGAGAAAAGTGCTCCCGTATATCTTCCATGCGCCGTGGGCTTTGGATATTAATCGGTTTGACGATATTTTTGCCGGTATTGTCTCCAAGCGCGAAATTGATAAACACGGCTGGGCAGCTGTCACCGGTTATGCTACGGTCAACCATGACAAAGCTTCGGATCCCTTTAAAAATCTGAAAAACGAAGCTCCGGGAATTGAGTTAAACGAAACCTTTTGGCAAGGTGATGAGACTCATCCCTACTTTAAAGACTATCGCAAAAAATATAAACTGTGGCAGGAATTCATCGAAAAATTATGGACTTAAAATCTTGGAAAGAAGGCAAAAAAGCAGAATTGAACTTTTGGTGCGGGTGGCTGGCGGCTAAAGGCAAAGCCTATGAGACGTCAAGACCCTTGAGTGATAGATTTAACTTTATGATCGGTGACAAAAAAAAGGTAACTATTGCCAATTTGGGAGCCGGGCCCGTATGTTTGATCGGAGACCGTCGCCGCGACGTAAAAGTAAAAGTGGTGTCATCAGATTTACTGGCAAACAAATATCGGAAATTACTTAAAGAACTTAATTTGCAACCAATAAATACTGTCAAAAAACAGGATATGACTAAGCTAACTTATAAAAATAATACTTTCGACATTGTTTACTGCGACAACGCTCTTGATCATTCACAAGATCCTTATAAGGCAGTTACCGAAATGGTCCGTGTTTGCAAACCTGGAGGTTGGATTTACCTGCGCCATATTGCCCATGAAGGCCAAAGGCACCACTACCGCGGTATACATCAGTGGAATATCGACGCGACCGAAAACGCCGACTGCATCTTCTGGAATAGTAACCAGGGGCCACAAACAGACACTTTTTTACTTTCAGAAATTTACCCTGGTTTTACCACCACCTTCAAATTAATACCAAAAGGTGCCATTGTTACTTCCTTTGTTCAGAAAAAATGAGATATAATCCAAACTGGTCCAGTCACTTACCAGTTCTCATAAAAGTATTAAATATCTCAGAAGGGCCTGTATTGGAAATGGGCATGGGACTTTTTAGTACTCCGGTATTGCATTGGCTATGTTTGGACCAAAAAAGGACTCTTATTTCCTACGATAACAACACGGAATATTTCAATCAAAATAAGGCCTTTGAAACTGACCTACATCAAATCATATTCATAGAAGACTGGGACAAGGCGAATATTGAAAATGTCCATTGGGGATTAGTTTTTATTGATCACCTTCCGGATGAAAGAAGAAAAGTTGATATTAAAAGAATCGCCAACAACGCCGACTATATTGTCGTTCATGACAGTGAAGAAAAAAATGAGTATAAATATCACTTCTCCGAAATATATTCTTTGTTCAAATACCGTTTTGACTACAGAAGGCAAAAACCCTACACTACCGTGTTAAGTAATTTTAAAGATTTAGGTAATCTATATCAAATTCAAACTGAATCTGATATGTCATTAAAAATGTTATGAATGATTTAACCATCATCTACTACACGGCCAATACTAATAAAAACTACTTTATGGCCAATACCCAGAAATATTTACTGAAAGCCATTGGCGACACACCGATTGTCAGCGTCTCTTTTAAACCCACAGTCATCGGCCATAACTGTAAAAATATTTGTATCGGCGAGCAAAAAAGATCCAACTATATGCTCTATAAGCAAGTTCTAATAGGAGCCAGGGAGGCAAACACTAAATACGTGGCCATGGCTGAAGATGATATGCTTTACTCCCCTGAACACTTTCTCTATCGGCCTTCCGATGACGAAACTTTTTCCTACGGTATTAATAAATGGTCAATTTTTTCCTGGTTAAAACCACCCATTTTTTCCTACCGCGTCAGGAAATTAATGAACAGTTTAATTACCACCAAGAAAGCTTTGGTAAAAACCCTGGAAGAAAGATATACCAAATACCCGATTTTTGAAAAAATACCACCGGACTTTTATAAAAGCTACTGGGGCGAGCCGGGCAGATTCGAAAACCATCTGGGAATTACGCCCGTAAAAACTGAAGAATATAGTTCCCCGGTTCCAAACATCATGTTTTCAACATCTGAAGCATTAGGCTTTTTAGATTTGGGCGAGAGGAAAGCCCATAATAAAATCCGGACTGATAAAATTGAGCCTTGGGGAACCGCCGAGGAAATCTTAAAATTATATGAATAAAACAATAATTTACTATACCTGTAACCGCGAGGAAGAAGGTTTTGAAAAATTAATCCAGTTTTTACAATCACGAAAATGAAAACCCTAGACTACGTGATTGACAGGTTTAATCTCGATGTTAGAAAGCCATCTCCAATAGAAATTCCTACCATTGGCAGAAATGATCTCCCCCATTGGCTCCACGAGCTGAATTTCAAAACCGGGGTCGAGGTGGGGGTCGCAGCCGGAGAATATTCAGAGCTTATCGCCAAGGTTAACCCCCAAATGAAAGTTTACGGAATCGATATCTGGAAAGGTTACCACGGGTATAAACACTATATTGACGACGATACTTTCGCAGGCCTTTTCGGACAGGCGCAAAAGCGTCTTTCTCAATACCGTAACTATGAATTCATTCGCGAACTAAGTGCGGATGCAATCGCTCACTTTGACGATAACGAATTAGATTTCGTGTATCTTGATGCAAATCATGAGGGTCCATATGTTTCCGATGATATTCGAGAATGGTATAAAAAGATCAAACCCGGCGGAATACTTGCAGGCCACGACTATGTCAGACCGGGTAGTCACAGGAGAAATAGTTTTGACGCCCGGGAAAAATGGAGTGTCATAGATGCCGTGAATAGATATGTCAAAGAAAATAATATCCGGCCCTGGTTTATTCTGGGATTAAAGGCCAAAATCCCGGACACGATTAGGGATAATAACCGCTCCTGGATGTGGGTTAAACAATGAATATTTTTTTCTAGAACATTTCTCAATTGATTTTTACTACCGTTTAAGCTAAATATAGTAGAATTATGACAACCGCTGATCTAAGCATACTCATACCGGCCAGAAATGAAATGTTCCTGTCCAAAACAATCGCGGATATTTTGGCCAACATTGAAGGCAATACGGAAGTGATTGCGGTCCTTGACGGCGAGTGGGCTAACCCAGGAATTCCTGACGATAATCGGGTAACTTTACTTCGCAATCCTCAAAGTATTGGTCAACGGGCCGCCACTAATCAAGCAGCAAAATTATCCAAAGCCAAGTATTTAATGAAGTGTGATGCCCATTGTGCTTTCGATAAAGGCTTTGATGTCAAGATGATGGCGGAAATGCACAACGACTGGACTTTTGTACCCTTAATGAAAAATCTGCACGCCTTCGATTGGGTCTGTCCCAACGGTCACCGTAGATACCAAGGACCAAGCGGACCCTGTCTTGCCCGCCTGCCGGACGGGCAGGAATGCGGTAAAGAAACCGTCAGGGACGTGGTCTGGATTGCCAAGGAACACCCCAAGAGTGTTTCCTATTGTTTTGACTCCGCACCCCATTTCCAGTATTTTGGTGATTATGCCAAACGACCCGAGGGTAAAGGTGAAATAACCGAAACGATGTCCCTGCAGGGTTCATGCTGGATAGTAACCCGCGATAAATATTGGGAACTTAATGTCTGTGATGAAAACTTCGGCAGTTGGGGTTCCCAGGGAATTGAAGTGGCTGTCAAGACCTGGCTTTCAGGCGGTCGCGTCATGGTCAACAAAAAAACCTGGTATGCTCATATGTTTAGAACTCAAGGCGGAGATTTCGGCTTCCCCTACCCCATCTCAGGCCAGGATCAGGCCAAAGCCAAGGATTATGCCCGGGATCTCTTTTTTAACAATAAGTGGGACAAACAAATTCATCCCCTTTCTTGGCTTATTGAAAAATTCTGGCCGGTTAAGGGTTGGAGCGAGGAAGATTTGAAAAAACTAAAAACTAATACTTTTAAATTCACTGATAAGGTTGATGAGGTAAAACCGGCTGAAAGTGAGCCCACCGCGGATCTGGCTCCCAGCGGTATTATCTATATCTCTGAGCCCAAAAAAGGCATTATCTTTTACACCGACAACCAACTAAAAATTAAAATCGCCCACGCCGTTCAACACCAACTTAAAAAGATTAGCGAGACTAAGAGGATTCCTATTGTCAGCGCCTCTTTAAAACCCATGCCCCATTTCGGCAAGAATATTTATTTTCCCCATCTCAAGAGGGGTTATCTTGCCTATTTTACCCAAATTATGGGAGCGTAACCCGGATGAAGGCCGTAAACGCATAGGAGAAATCCGCGAGTTGACCCGTGGCGCATTGGCTGAAATGCGGACTTTATTGCTGGAGTTACGGCCTGTGGCCTTAAAAGACGCCGAACTGGGCGATCTTTTACGCCAGTTAGGAGAATCTATTAACGGGCGTGCCAGGATTCCGGTACAGGTGGTGATCGAAGGACATAACACTCTCCCGCCGGAAGTAAAAATAGCCCTCTACCGCATCGCCCAGGAAGC
>JBEKGU010000031.1:0-5090 GCA_050012635.1 Candidatus Microgenomates bacterium
GGAAAGAAATTGATGCCACAAAAGGCACGAGCTCTAAATTTGTAAAACTGGCCAAAAGACTTAAATTAATTGACGGCATGAGGAGGGCAAAAATTAGTCCTACCTGGATGATTCTGAAAGTATTGCCGGTTTTGCCTCCGGACTTAAGGCCTATGGTTCAACTTTCGGGCGGTAGGTTTGCCACCAGCGACTTAAATGATTTATATAGAAGAGTTATTAATAGAAATAACCGTTTAAAGCATCTTATTGATTTGGGAGCGCCTGAGATAATTTTGCGGAATGAAAAAAGAATGCTTCAAGAAGCTGTGGATTCTTTGATTGATGCTTCGCAAAGAAAAGCTATCAGGCGAGGTCGGGGGAAATTAGCCCTCAGATCGCTTTCGGATATGCTTAAAGGCAAGCAAGGCCGGTTTAGGCAGAACTTATTGGGTAAAAGAGTCGATTATTCCGGCCGATCCGTAATTATTGTCGGCCCGGAATTAAATTTGAATCAGTGCGGACTGCCTAAGGAAATGGCTTTGGAAATGTTTAAACCCTTTGTCCTTAAGGAAATGATTAGCCGGGGAATTGCTCCTAACGTCAGAAGTGCCAAGAATATGCTTGACCGCAGGCCTCCTGAAGTTTTTGATATTTTGGAGGAGATTATTAAGGATCATCCGGTTATTTTAAACCGGGCACCGACCCTGCATAAACTAAGTATTCTGGCTTTCTATCCGGTGTTAATTGAGGGTAATGCTATCAGACTTCATCCGGCTGTTTGTTCCGGTTTTAATGCTGACTTTGACGGCGATCAAATGGCAGTTCATATTCCTCTGTCCCAGAAGGCAGTTAATGAAGCCAAGAATTTGATGTTGCCCGAGAATAATCTCCTGAGGCCATCCGATGGTTCGCCCGTGTCTACTCCGGCCTCAAAGGAAATGGCTTTAGGGGTTTATTACTTGACCAGCCTTGACAATAGAATTGCCCCCAATACCACCGTGTTTTCTGATTTTGAAGAAGCAATTTTGGTTTATCAATCACAAAAAGTTGAAGTCAGGCAGCTTATTTCGGTGATGCACAAAGGCAAGATTATTGAAACTACTGTTGGCCGGATTTTGTTCAATGAAGTACTTCCGGAGAATTTTGATTTTATCAATGAGGCTGTAACCTCGAGTGTCATCAAAACGATTTTTTCTAAGACTTATGCCACAGCCGAAAAAAGCCGGGTGGTGGAGTTAATTGATGCCATTAAAACTTTAGGTTTCTATGGTGGTACTATTTCGGGACTTTCCTTTGGTATCTATGATGCTAAAGTTTTGCCCGAAAAATCGGAGTTGTTAAAGGCCGCTGATAAGAGGGTATCAGATATTGAGGGTAATTTTGCCTTGGGACTTATTACCGCCGAAGAGAAAATAAGGCTGTCCCGGGAAATTTGGATTGAAATCACTGAAGAATTAGCCTCCAAAACTTGGGATGCACTGGATCCGAATTCGCCGATTAAGATTGTTATCGATGCTAAAGTTGGTCGGGCTTCCAAAGATCAGGTTAAACAATTGGCTGCCATTAGAGGCCTTATTGTGGACCCCTTGGGAAAAATTGTTGAGTTACCTATTAAGTCTAACTTTAAAGAAGGACTTTCCGTTTTTGATTACGTCACCTCCTCCCGAGGATCACGAAAGGGATTGACTGATACCGCCATTAAAACCGCTGACGCGGGATATCTTACCAGGAGATTGGTTGATGTATCTCATGATTTAATTGTCAGGCTCGAAGATTGTGGGACTAAGGAGGGCTTGTTGGTCAGGAAAGAAATCAGATCTAACTCCTTTACTGCCAGAATCATTGGCCGTTTTACAGCCCAGGATATAACCGCTCCTAAAAATGGCAAGAAGATGGTTTTAGCCAGGGGACAATTAATTACCGAAGACACAGCTCACGAGATTGATGAATTAGGTATAACCGAGGTAGTTGTGAGATCCCCGCTGTCTTGTGCTTCCCGTTATGGACTTTGCCAAAAGTGTTACGGTTGGGATTTGTCCAACAAGAAATTAGTCGAAATCGGTACACCCATTGGGGTAATTGCTGCTCAGTCTATTGGTGAACCCGGAACTCAGTTGACATTAAAGACCAAGCATTCCGGAGGAATAGTCGGCCTGGATGTAACACAAGGCCTTCCCCGGGTTGAGGAATTATTTGAATCACGTGTGCCTAAAAGCCTTTCGCCTCTATCTGAAATTAGTGGAAAAGTCAGAGTTGTTGAGACCGATGAAGGTTGGAAAGTAACTGTTACTAATACTGTGGCCAAACCCAAAGAAGAAAGAGAATACTTAATTCCCAAGACCATCAAGCTCGCTGTTGAAGATAAACAACTAATAGATGCCGGTGACCAGTTGGCGGCGGGGTCTCTGGATATCAAAGAAATTTTATCTATTAAAGGACTAAGAACCGCCCAGGAATATTTGGTTAACGAAATTCAGAAAGTTTATGAGAGCCAGGGAATTCCTATTAACGATAAACATTTTGAGGTCATAGTCAGAAAAATGAGTGATGAAGTGAGAATTGCCACACCGGGGGACACACCCTTCTTGCCCGGAGATTTAATTGATAAAGCTATTTTTGAGGAAGAAAATGAGAAAGTTTTGGCGGCAGGCGGCGAACCGGCTAGTGCCCAGCAAGTAGTTTTGGGTATAACCAGAAGGTCTCTTTATACTGAGAGCTGGTTATCGGCTGCATCCTTTGAACAAACCACTGATGTTTTAACTAATGCGGCTCTCCAGGGTAAAGAGGATAAACTTATAGGCCTTAAAGAAAATGTTATAATTGGCCGTTTAATTCCGGTTTCTTTTGAACGGGCTCAATTGCCCGGAATAAGCAAATAATTATGCCAACCACATCACAACTGGTACGTAAAGGTCGAAGGTCAATTACTAAAAAAAGTAAGACGGCCTCCCTGAGGCGCTGGTTTAATGCCAAAGACCGTAAATTTTCGGAAATCGCTTCCCCGTTCAAACGGGGAGTGGTACTTTCGGTAAGAACCATGACACCCAAGAAACCTAATTCGGCTCTGAGAAAGGTAGCCAGAGTCAGGTTTTCCAATAAACAGGAAGTCACGGCTTATATTCCGGGCGAAGGCCATGAACTGGCTGAGCATTCGATTGTTTTGGTCAGAGGCGGTAGGGTTAAGGATTTGCCGGGAGTGAAATATCATGTGATCCGGGGTAAATTTGATACAACCGGAGTGGTTGGTCGGCAAAAAGGCAGGAGTAGATACGGAGCAAAGAAAGGAGCCGCAAATGGCAAGACGGGGACAAGCTAAAATCAGAAAAATAGACGCAGATCCGATATATTTGTCGGTTGTGGTAACTAAACTTATTAACCGGTCAATGAAAGACGGCAAAAGAACTGTGGCTGAAAAAGAAATCTATGGGGCTTTTGATATTATCAAAGCCACCACCAAAAATGATCCGATGAAAACTTTTGAAGCGGCAATGGAAAATATTAAACCGACTATGGAAGTTCGGGCTAGAAGAATCGGGGGCGCAGCCTATCAGGTGCCGAATGTGGTCAGAGGCCCCAGACGGGAATCATTAGCCATTAGGTGGTTAATTGCTGCAGCCAGAGCCAGAAGTAATTCCGATTTTAAAACCTTTGCCGGAAAACTGGCCCAAGAAATAATGGATTCGGCTAAAGGCGAAGGAGCCGCTGTTAAGAGGAGAACCGATATGGAAAGGGTGGCAGAAGCGAACCGTGCATTTTCTCATTTTAAATGGTGATCATCATGGTTAAAAAAACAACATTGCCAGCAGGAATAATTATCGAAGGTTGTACGGCGCAAGGTAATGGACCATATGATCCGCAAGGCGTGTTAAGGGATAGAGAGTATTGTTCACTGAATTGCCGGTCGTTTTGTGTGGGTCCAGAACATTGTTTTAAAGTTGTGCAGGCTGAGGCGGCAGGACCTCTTGAACGGTATATCTCCAATAAAAAAGTCTAATATTAAATATGGCGGAAGTACAAAAGAAAAAATCGGCGATGGTGATGACGGTCACGAAGGACCGGGAGGTGCCGCTCCAGAAGATCCGAAATATTGGCATTATTGCTCACATCGATGCCGGGAAAACTACGACCACAGAACGGATTCTTTTTGAAACCGGTAAAACTTATAAAATTGGTTCGGTTGATGAAGGAACGACGGTTACTGATTGGATGGCCCAAGAAAGAGAAAGAGGTATTACCATTGTCTCGGCCGCCATTACTACATTTTGGGATTTAAAAAATAAATCCTGTGTGGATGCGGGGCACTACCGGATAAATATTATTGATACCCCGGGCCATATTGATTTTACAGCCGAAGTGGAAAGAAGTTTGCGGGTACTCGATGGTGCAATTATGGTCTTTGACGGCCGAACCGGTGTTGAATCCCAGTCAGAAACTGTATGGCGCCAGGCCGACCGTTACCACGTGCCCCGGATTTGTGTCTTAAATAAATTAAATTTAATTGGGGCCGATTTTGATGCCAGTTTAAAATCCATTAAAGAAAGATTGGGGGCCAATGCGGCCCCGGTTATTTTTCCCATCGGCCTGGAGCATGAGCACAAAGGCATAGTTGATTTAATTACTATGAAAGCCTTTACCTATACTGCGATCGAGGATGCCAAATTGATTGAAGGTGAAGTCCCGGCTGAACTGGTGGAAACCTGTAAATTATACCGCAAGGATTTAATTGATAAAGTTTCGGAATTTGACGATGTCGCCTTGGCTAAATATTTGGAGGGTCAGGAGCCATCAGAAGAAGAACTTAAACGGGCAATTAGAAAAGGTGTTATTTCGGGCAAGTTTTTTCCCGTTTTTGGCGGTGATAATCGGACAGCCGAGGCTCAATTACTTCTCAATGGGGTAATTGAATATTTGCCGTCGCCCTTGGACTTGCCGGCGGTTGAAGGGGTAAATCCCAAAACCGGAGAGAAGGAAACCCGGGAGAGAGTCCCGGAGGCGCCTTTTTCGGCTGTGGCTTTTAAGGTGATGACTGATCCCCATGTCGGGCGGTTAGTTTACTTGAGAATTTATTCGGGGAAACTCTCCAACGGCCAAGCAGTTTATAATTCTTCCCG
>JBEKGU010000032.1:0-5009 GCA_050012635.1 Candidatus Microgenomates bacterium
GTGGCTAGGGTCCACGGGGTTCTTATGCCAATAAACCAATTTCTTTTAGTTTTGGGTAAAATATAGCCAATTCCAAAAAGTAAAACTGCAAAAGCAGGAGAAAAGTCTCTGATAAAATTAAACTGATTACCCAAATTCCAAGCGATGGTCAAAAGATACACGTAAAAAAGAAAAACTATTACTAGTAATATTAATCCCTGATAATATTTGGCAAATTTGGCAACATTGGCTTTCAGAGGATCAATTTTGGGAAGATAAATAAGTAAGGCTGCTACAATCGAGGCAATAACCGGCATTAAAAATAAACCCCAAAACTTAGGGGTAAAATTATCTGCCATGCCTTTAATATTCCAGTGAGAAGCCATAAATTTAGGCATCAGATGATAAAAATAGATGCCAACCGTAAAGAAGGTTACGACCAAACAAAAAACTGCAAAGTAAACCCAATTAACCTTCTTGAAATTCATATTGATTAATAATAGAGTATCCTCAGCACTTAGGTCAACCGGTTTCTATCGTTTTAAGGTAAATTATCATTTAATTCTCAGGTATTCAAAGTAAAATTACGTTAATTGCTAAAAAAATTTCTCAAAACAATTGATGGCTATAAGGCTGTCAATATCATATCTTTTAGTTATATAGTTTTTGTCTGCGTCTATATGATCTCTCACCGAATCTGGTTTTCGCCGGATCAGTTTTTCGTGTTTGGATTAGTAGGAACTACTTTTATCGGCAAGGCTAGAGTTTTCCTGAGAGACTGGCTGCCTTTCATCTTTTTTTATCTGGGATATGAGTTTTTACGCGGGCTCGTGCCCTACGTTAGCTCTCATGTCCATATCTTCCCCATGATTAATATCGACCAATTAATTTTTGGCTTTATCCCCACCGTCAAACTCCAGGCCCTCCTATATAATCCTACTCATCTGATGTGGTATGACTATGTAGCGGTCACTCTGTATATTTGCCACTTTGTCGCCCCCATGATTGTCGGATACTTTTTTTGGCTTAAAGATCGGAAATTATTTAAAGAATTTTCTCTGGGAATCTTGGGTGTTGCCTATGCGGCTTTTATTACTTATATTCTTTTTCCGGCAATGCCGCCGTGGATGGCCAGCAGTTTTAACTATATTCCCCCCATTAAAGAGGTCACCGGGGTGGTTATGTCCCATTTTTTTCAAACCAATATCACCCTCCCCTCTATTTACTCACTTTTCGGTGGAAACCCGGTGGCTGCCATGCCCTCAATTCATGCCGCATTCCCTCTGATGATTTTTTTCTTTCTTTTTAAGTGGAACAAAAAGGTGGGTTTAGCCATTATTCCCTATGTATTAGGCGTTTGGTTTGCAGTCATTTACCTGGGTGAGCACTACTTTATCGATGTAGCTATGGGTGCTCTTTATGCAACAGTCATTTTTATAATCGTGGAAAAAATTACCAACCGAGCAAAGGCTAAAATCGCCATCAGCCCTCTTTAGCCATACTGAGGATAATGACAGTGTTTATATTTCTTCCCCGATCCACAGGGACAAGGATCGTTTCGGCCCACCTTACCCTTGAAAGCCGGTTCACCAACTCTGGCAGCGGCTTTGGCATTACCGATCACTCCAGTCGAATCCAGTGTATCTTCATTAGTTCTGGCAGTAGCCAACGGGATTTCAGATCGCGGCATTCCTATTTGAATTCTAAAGAGTCTATGCGACAGTTCTTCATCAATTCGTTCCATTAAATTCTCAAATAGGGTATAAGCTTCATTCTTAAATTCGACCAACGGATCTCTTTGCCCATAGGCTCTTAGGGAAATGGCTTCCCGCAAGTCATCAATGTGGTCAATATGGTCAATCCACAGGTGATCAATCGACCCCAGATATGCATAAATTTCGATCTGGCGCATAACTTCCGGCCCTACCTGCTTTTCCCGCGTGGTATGAATATCATAAATTACTTTGGATAAAAACTCCTGAATATCTTCTTTGGTATTAAAGGCCTGGACCTGCTCCCTGATTTTTTTAACTGAAGCGTCATCAAAGGGCACAATATCCAAAAAATTACCCAAAATTCTTTCATAGTCAGGTTTACTGTCCATAAAGGAAACTGTCAGAATTTTTTCGATTTGATGTTCCAATTTTTCCAGGACCTCATCTTTAATATCTTTAGCCTCTAAGATTCTATTTCTTAATTTATAGATAATATCCCGCTGCTGATTGGCCACATCATCAAATTCAACCAAACGTTTCCTCATATCAAAATGGAAACCTTCAACTTTAACCTGGGCCTGTTCAATGGCCCGATTTACTAACACATTTTCAATCGGCTGATCTTCCGGTAAATTAAGCCGGGTCATAAGAGACGATATTTGTTCACCACCGAAAATACGCATCAGATCGTCCTCGAGGGATAAGTAAAATCTTGACGATCCGGGATCTCCCTGCCGGCCTGACCGGCCCCGGAGTTGATTATCAATCCGCCTTGATTCGTGTCTTTCGGTACCAATAATGTGCAGCCCCCCTGCCTCCAAAACTCTTTGATGATCTTCCTTCCATTTTGCCATTTCCTTTGAATTTTGCCATTTCTCAAGCGGCGTATCGGCAGGCTTTTCAGGCGGTGCACCGCCCAAGATTATATCTACACCCCGACCGGCCATATTGGTGGCAACCGTTACTGCCCCGGGTTTACCGGCCTGAGCGATAATTGTGGCTTCTTTTTCATGATTCTTAGCATTTAAAACGTTGTGGGGAATTTTCCGGTGTTTTAAATAATCGGAAACTATCTCATTTTTTTCAATTGAAGTTGTACCCACCAAAACCGGTTGGCCTTTAAGATGCAGCTTTTCAATATCAGCCACCACCGCTCCGTATTTTGCCCTTAAAGTTTTATAAATCATATCGGACATGTCCGTCCGAATCATAGGTTTATTGGTCGGCACCACCACCACATCCAATTTATAAATTTTTCTGAATTCTTCCGATTCGGTAGCGGCAGTTCCCGTCATACCGGACAACCGGTCATACATTCTGAAGTAATTCTGAAATGAAATTGTGGCCAGGGTTTTGCTTTCCTGCTGGATAGTCACATTTTCTTTAGCTTCAACTGCCTGGTGGAGTCCGTCACTCCAGCGCCGGCCGAACATTAATCTCCCTGTAAATTCGTCTACTATTATTATCTGGTTATCTTTAACCACATAATCTTTATCCTGTAAATAAAGGCTTCTGGCCCGGAGAGCATTTTCAATGTGGTGAATTGATTCAAAATCTTTCTCATAAAGATTATCGACTCCCAAAATTTTTTCGACTTTGGAAATTCCATACTCTGTTAGGGTAGCGCTCTTGGCTTTCTCATCAACAATATAGTCCGTATCAGGATTGAGCTTATCAACCATCTGGGCAAACTTGTAATATTTGTCGGTCGGCTCCATGTCCGGAGCCGAGATAATTAGGGGAGTTCTGGCCTCATCAATCAATACCGAATCCACCTCATCCACAATGGCAAAGTAATGGCCTCTCTGAACTTTTTCAGGGAGCGACGCCACCATATTGTCCCTTAAATAGTCAAACCCAAATTCATTATTGGTACCGTATAAAATATCACACTGATAGGCATCTCTTCTTTCAGTTGGTTTAAGATGGGCCAGTCTTTCATCTCCATGGCTGGTGTCATTAAACTCAGGATTATAAACAAAAGATTTAGTTTCCTGAACTATCGATCCGGTGGTCATCCCTAGCATTTGGAAAATGGGGGCATTCCAACCGGCGTCTCTTCGGGCCAAATAATCATTTACGGTCACCAGATGCACCCCCTTACTAGTCAAAGCATGCAAATATAATGCAGGGACAGCAGAAAGAGTTTTCCCCTCTCCAGTTTTCTGTTCGGCAACCCTGCCCTCGAATAAGGCAGCAGCCGCAATTAATTGAGCGTCATAAAGCCGTAGGCCCAGTTTCCTTTCAGCAGCTTCCCTAACCAAAGCGTAGGCTTCAGGCAAAATATTTTCTAATAACTCTCCTTTTTGAATCCGGTCTTTATATTTCAACGTTCTTTGGGCAAAATCCCCATCCTGGAGCTTTTGCATATCCGGCTCAAGCAGATTTATTTTCTCAATTATCTTGGAGTAGCGGCTAACTTCTTTTTGATTTAAATCCAGAAGTTTTGTTAGGAAATTTAACATTAATATATTTTAGCAGATTGATCCTGAATAGTATTGATTATTTTATAATTTAATAGTATTCTAAATTTCGATATGGCAAAAGATTCATCTAAACAACTTTACCGCTCCGAAAAAAACCGGGTAATAGCCGGTGTTTGCGGGGGTTTGGCTGATTACTTTAATTTTGATCCGGTGATCATCAGAATTTTCCTGGTTTTAATTACCCTTTTTGGAGGGTCGGGTGTACTTCTTTATTTAATTCTTTGGGTGGTTATTCCCACCGAGTCGGCAGTTGGTGATAAATCAGAAGTTAACATTAAAAACAATGTCGAGGAAATTAAAGACACCACCAAATCTGTAGTCGGTAACAATTCCCGAATGTGGGCAGGAATATTTTTTGTCGGCTTGGGACTAATATTTTTATTTAACAACTTCGGCATCTTTCATTTTCTGGACCTGGGTAGATTTTGGCCGGTACTTTTAATTGCTTTGGGACTAATCATCTTAAACAAAGATGGAAGAAAAAACTAACCACAAAAATAGTGTTGGAGCATTTATTATTATCGCCATTGGTATCTTGCTCTTGTTTAATAATCTGGAAATTGTTCCCTGGGGTATCTGGTCAGTACTTTGGCATTTCTGGCCAATCATCTTAATCCTCTGGGGTCTGGATTTGATCTTTTCCCACAGTCGGGTGGGAAATTTATTAGTTGTTCTTTTGGTACTGGCTTTCTTAGCCGGTTTAATTTATCTGGTCGTAACCAACAGTCCTTTTCTTTACCACTCAATTTCGACAAATAATTATCATGTTGGCAACAGGATATGCAACTTCCACCTTCGAAAAGAATTTTTTTAGTTTTTGACTAAAAGC
>JBEKGU010000033.1:0-4879 GCA_050012635.1 Candidatus Microgenomates bacterium
CTGTCTAATAAAAATAATTTTTTGGCGGTAGCCTGGAACATAAACCGAGATTTACCGGTCGATCAGATGCACCCTAAAAACTATCCGGAGAAACAAGCAGTGTTTCGGGCAATTTCAAAATCAGAATTTGATCGGGTGGGTGGATTTAACGTTAAGAAAGGCTATACCGATGACTGGAGTTTGTCGGAAAAGTTGGGTTATTTGGCGGAAAATGCACCTAATGCCATATTTTATCACTACAACCCGGATAATTTACAAGATATTTTTATTCAATCAAGATGGATGGGAAAAAGAGAGTATAAAAACTGGCTATTGGCAATGCTGCGGGTTAGTTTGCCTGTTTCGCTTATTGTGGGATTATTTAAATCGGTTCAATTTTCCCTGCCCTCTTTTTTCATTTTTAAAATTATCTCCGATTTCGGGGTTTTTATAGGTATATCCGAAAAAATTTTAGGGGGGAGGGTAGCCAAATGATTTATCTGATTCTTATTCTTGGTTTGGGACTAAGACTAATCTCTTTGAACCAGTCATTTTGGTTGGACGAAGCTACCAGCGCCACTGTAGCCAGAGATTTTAATTTCAGCCGGATTATTACTCAATTTTCTCCCGGAGATTTTCACCCCCCGCTTTATTATTTGTTATTAAAGATTTGGACTTTGCCTTTTGGGATTAGTGAAATCTCTGCCAGGTCTTTTTCGATAGTGTGTGCGTTACTGAGTATATTTCTGGTTTATGTTCTGGGCAGGAAACTTAAGGATAAAAGTTCTGGCCTAATGGCAGCTTTCTTAATGGCTGTATCTCCGCTTTTTATTTACTTCTCTCAGGAAGCCAGAATGTACGCTCTGGAAACCCTTCTGGTTTTGATTGCGGTGTATCTATTTATCAAGTTTTTGAACAAGACAAATCTTATATTGGCTACCGGTTTGTTTTTTACCATTGCCGTATTGGGGTTAACTGATTATCTTCCGCTAACTATTCTCCCGGTTTTTTGGTTGGTAGCAATTTTATCCCATAAATCCCAAAAGTGGTGGATAGTGTTTATTTCTATGCACATAATTCCTATTCTGGCCTTCTTGTGGTGGTCGCCAATACTTATTAGGCAGCTTACTGCCGGCCTTGGTGTTCAGACCACATCTTTGGCTTGGTGGCAGGTACTGGGAGGTAACAGTTTGAAGGAATTACTATTGGTACCGGTTAAATTTATGATTGGCAGAATTAGTTTCGCCAGCAAAATTATATATGGTTTGGTAGTTATTGTGACCGGAATATTGTTTGTTTTGCCTTTGGTGGTCATAGTAAAAAGAATTAAGACGTTTAAGTTAGTTATTGTTTGGCTGTTGTTGCCGCTCCTGTTAGCCTATTTGGTATCTTTTGTCGTCCCGGTATTTTCGTACTTCCGGCTCCTGTTTATCCTTCCGGCTTTTTATTTGCTGATATCTCTGGGACTATCTTATTTTCCCGCCGGAGCGATTCGGCCGTATTTGATTGTTTTGGTAATTTTAAATGTCGTATTCGCAATGGTTTACCTAACAAATTCCAAATTTCAACGGGAAGACTGGAGGGGGATGTCTGATTTCATAACTCAAGAATCGCTGAATAAAAAAGCCGAAGTGCTATTTGTCAGCGATGGCCAAATGGAGGCTTACCGATACTATAACCGGTCGGTGTCCTCTTTTGGACCATCAGGGTTTAATCAGGCTGATGATTTAGTCTGGCTTTCCCGTTATGTCCAGCCAATGTTTGATCCTGAAGATAAATTAAAGCAGGAAATTGAGGATAGCGGATATAAAAAACTGGGAGAATATAATTTTAACGGTGTTGTAGTTTGGAAGTATGAAAAGTAATATTGATGTATGCGGATAGGAATTGATATTTCTCAAATTGTCTATGGAACAGGGGTTTCGATATATACCAAAAACCTGGTCGAGAATTTGCTTAGAATTGACCGAGAAAATAATTATGTTTTATTTACCGGATCACTGCGGAGGAAAAAGGATGTATTAGAAAAATTTCCAAAAACTAAAGTTTTCCCTATTCCCCCGATATTGGCTGATTTAATTTGGAATCAGTTGCATATCCTTCCCATAGAAAAGTTGATCGGAGACTTGGATGTTTTCCATTCCTCCGACTGGACACAACCACCTTCAAAATGCCGCAAGGTAACAACGATACACGACCTGGCGCCTTTAGTTTTACCCAAATTAACAGATCCCAGAATTTCAGCAGTGCATACAAGGCGTCTCAAATGGGTGATTAGGGAGGCTGATAAAATAATTGTCCCGTCGGAAGCTACCCGCCAAGATCTGTTAAAATTTAACCTCAGTGAAAATAGAGTGGTGGTTATACCTGAAGCTGCAGAAGAAATTTTTAAACCCCAGACTGCTGAAGAAATTGATTTAATCAGGAAAAAGTATCAAATTTCGGGTAACTATTTGCTGGCGGTGGGCGTTGGGGGAAGGAAGAATACCGATCGGATTATAAAAGCTTTTGAATTGGCGAAAGCCGGAAAGGATTTGTCTTTAATCCTAATCGGGCACTCAAATTTTAAGCCACAAAGGGGAGTAAAAGCCTTGGGGTACGTATCGGAAAGTGATTTGGTTGATCTCTACTCGGGAGCGTCAGCTCTGGTTTATCCCTCAATATATGAGGGCTTTGGCTTACCGATATTACAGGCCTTTGCCTGCGGTTGTCCGGTAGTTACCTCTAATCTATCCAGTATGCCCGAAGCGGCGGGGGAGGCTGCAGTATTGGTTGACCCGTATAAAACGGACGAAATTAAAGAGGGAATAGAAAAAGTCCTCAGGGCCCCGAAAACTTATATTGAAAAAGGGTTTAGACAGGTTAAGAACTATTCTTGGGATAAAACTGCCCGGCTTACATTGGATGTATATAGAAGTTTAGTAAAAACGTAAATTATGATAATAGGTATTGACGGTAACGAGGCAAACATATCTAACCGGGTGGGGATTAATGAGTATGCCTATGAATTGCTCCGGGGAATTTACAAACTACAGGATGAATGGAAGAACCGACATCAGGTTTATGTTTTTTTGAAAAATAAACCCCTGCCGGATTTTCCCCAAGAGACCAAACGTTTTCATTATCAGATTATTTCCGGTTCTAAAAATTGGGTGCTAACTAGGCTCTCGCCATATCTGTTTAGGAATAAGCTGAATTTAGATATATTTTTTAGTCCAAACCATTATGTTCCGCTATTTTCTCCGATTCCCTTAGTCTGTTCGATAATGGATCTCGGTTACCTCGAATTTTCGGAACAATTTACAAAAAGAGACTTTTGGCAGTTAAAGTTCTGGACTGCTTACTCATTAAGAGTATCAAAAGCGATCATAGCTATATCAAATAGCACAATGAAAGACATTGTACGACATTATCCTTTTGCCTCAGGAAAAACCTTTGTTACGCACCTGGGGTTTGATAGTAGTCAATTTAACACAGATATAGGGATGGATGATGTGCGACGCATTAAGGAAAAATACTCTATAGTAGGAGACTATATCCTCTATTTAGGTACTTTGAAGCCCAGTAAAAATATTGAGGGGCTTATAGATGCTTATGGCATCTTAAATTCAAAATTCAAAATTCAAAATTCAAAATTGTCTGTACCCCGACTGGTGATTGCCGGAAAAAAAGGTTGGCTTTATGAAAGTATCTTTTCTAAAGTAAATAAATTGAGTTTAAACGGTAAAGTAATATTTACTGACTATATACAAGAACAAGACAAACCAGCTTTAATTAAAGGTGCAAAAGTTTTTTGTTTGCCGTCTTTTTGGGAGGGTTTTGGGTTGGATGTCCTTAATGCTCTTGCCAGTGGTGTCCCGGTAGTGGTTTCTGACCGGGGCAGTTTGCCTGAAGTCGTGGGGAAGGCAGGGATTATTGTTAATCCGGATGACTGTTCAGATATAGCCGATGGACTGGTAAAAGTACTTTCTGCCTCGGAAATATCATATAATAAGCTAGTTCAGGAGGGTCTGGAGAGAGTAAAGAGGTTTAATTGGCTAAAAACGGTACGAGAGACACTGAACGTAATAGAACGGGTCAAATAACTATGTTTAAAGACAGAAATGGTCAAATATTGGATAACCGGACGGCAATAAAAAAGATAGGCAATCGTTTTGACAGCTATTTATTGGATATGGGACTAATGTTACTAAGGTGGGTTGGCCATATTCCGATTCATAGTTTACGAAATCTTTGTTACCGTTTGGCCGGAATTAAATTGGGTAAAGGTGCGGTCATTCATATGTGGGCTAATTTTTTTCAACCGGCAAATATTTCTATTGGGGAGGGGACCATAATTGGAGACCACGTTTTTTTAGACGGTAGGGCTTCCTTGATAATTGGCCGGGAAACAGATATTGCTTCTTCGGTTATGATTTATAATTCTGAGCACGATTTAGACTCTGCCGATTTTGCCGCCAGGGAGGAGCCGGTTAGGATCGGAGATTATTGCTTTATCGGCCCCCGGGCAATTATTTTACCGGGAGTGGAAATTGGTAAAGGGGCAGTGGTCGCGGCCGGAGCCGTAGTTACAGTGAATGTGGCCGAGTTTGCCATAGTTGGTGGTGTGCCGGCTAAACAAATTGGTGTTAGAAAAAATCAGAACCCAAGCTACAAATTGGGAAGGGCAAAATTGTTTCAATGAAAATTTTAATTTCCCTGTATGTTATTTTTGCCTTAGTCCTGTTTATTTATCTGCTCCTCCCGGGGTATTCTTTTCCCAATCCTCCTCCCGGAGCCGTACAATCAATGGAACAGGCTGACACGGAAACACCCTTAAGACAAGCTTATTTTACTGATTTTACGCGGACTGAAGTTGTAGATTATTATCAGAACCAAATGAGCAGGAGCTCATTCTTTA
>JBEKGU010000034.1:0-4815 GCA_050012635.1 Candidatus Microgenomates bacterium
TACCACCAAATATACCAACTCCCTTTCAGAGGAAGTCAATCAGGCTTTAGAAGAATCCTCCGGGGGAAAAACAAAAGAGGTTAAGGTAGTAGTCAGCAGAACCGGATTTATCCGGGATGAGAAAATAGCCGAGATAGTTAATCATATTTTGGATTTTGCTATGCGGGCCAGAGCCTCAGATATCCATATTGAGCCTCAGGAAGCTTCAACCCGGGTCCGCTACAGAATAGACGGTATTTTGCAGGAAAAACTGACTATTCCCCGGGAATTGCACGATTCATTAGTGTCCAGAATTAAGGTTCTTTGTGGTATGAAGATTGATGAGAAAAGAATTCCCCAGGATGGCCGGTTTAATTTTAAAACGGAGGACAACGAAGTTGATTTGCGGGTTTCCAGTCTGCCTACCTCCTGGGGAGAAAAAATTGTGATGCGGCTCCTAAAAAAAAGCGGGGGGGTCCCTGAATTAACGGAGTTGGGTTTACGTGGCCAGGGATTAAAAACTCTTCAGGAATCGGTATTACGGCCCCATGGCATTATTCTTATATGCGGCCCGACCGGATCCGGTAAAACCACCACCCTTTATGCTCTTATATCGAAAATTAATTCCCCTCAGGTAAATATTGTGACCCTGGAAGACCCGATTGAATACAAAATTCCCGGGGTTAATCAAGTGCAGGTCAATACCGGAGCAGGACTTACTTTTGCCTCGGGCTTAAGATCCTTCTTAAGACAGGACCCCAATATAATCCTGGTTGGAGAAATTAGAGATAGGGAAACTGCTGATTTGGCTATCCAAGCTGCTCTAACCGGGCATCTGGTGTTCTCAACCTTGCATACTAATGATGCCTCGGGAGCCCTTCCCAGGTTATTGGATATGGGAGCTGAACCATACTTATTAGCCTCGTCGGTGACCGCTATTGTGGCTCAAAGAGTGGTTCGGGAAATTCATGATGAATGTAAAGAAGCATATATTCCCGACCCGCAAATAATCCCGGAAATGAAAGAAGTTTTGGGTAGTTTGTGGCCGACAAATAAGGAGATTAAATTTTATCGGGGAAAAGGTGACGAGGATTGTTCCAATTCGGGCTATTTGGGTAGAATCGGAATTTTTGAGGTCTTTCCGGTGACCGAAAAAATCTCTAAACTAATATTAGAAAGAGCACCGGCTTCCGAAATGGAAAAACAGGCTAGAGCTGATGGTATGGTAACATTAAAGCAGGACGGATATCTTAAAGTTTTAGAAGGGGTGACGACCATTGAAGAAGTGTTAAGGGTGGCCGAAGAATAGCTATGAATCTTAATCAATTATTACAGCAAGTGGTGGATGCCAAAGCCAGTGATTTGCACTTGGTGGCCGGTATCCCGCCCCATTTAAGGATTGACGGCAGTTTACTTCCTATTCCCAATGAACCGATATTGGCTCCTGAGGCGATAGAATCTCTTATCAAGGAAATTTTAATTGGGGATAATATCCAAAGAATCGTCACCGATAAGGAAATTGATTTTTCCATTCCCTTTTCCAACAAAGTTAGGTTTAGGGTTAATGCCTACAATCAACAAAATACTCTGGCGGCATCTTTTAGGGCAATACCTTTGGAGATCCCCACTATTGATAGTTTACTGTTGCCTAAAATTCTGCATTCTTTCACTACCCTTAAACAGGGTTTGATATTAGTTACGGGGCCGACAGGACACGGAAAGTCCACCTCCCTGGCGGCAATTATTAACGAAATTAATCTTACCCGGTCTTGCAATATTGTGACTATTGAGGATCCGATCGAATTTGTGTTTAAGCCTGTGAAGTCGGTTGTTTCTCAACGGGAGATGCGGATTGATACCCATTCTTGGGATATTGCGCTCCGGTCGGTGCTGCGGGAAGATCCGGACGTGGTATTTATCGGTGAAATGCGGGATTTTGATACCATTTCAGCCGCCATTACGGTAGCCGAAACCGGACATTTGGTGTTTGCTACCCTGCACACCAATTCAGCTGCTCAGACGGTGGACCGGATTGTGGATGTTTTTCCTGAGGAACAGCAGGCTCAAATCAGAATGCAGTTATCCAATGTTATTGAGGCAGTATTTTCCCAGAGATTAGTGCCGGTTATTCCCAAGGGCCGGGTGGTGGCCTATGAATTAATGCTCGGGACATCAGCCATTAAAACAACTATTAGGGAAGGGAAAACCCATCAAATAAACGGCATTATTGAGACTTCTCAAGAGGCAGGGATGATTACTTTGGATCATTCTTTGGCCAGATTAGTTAGGGAGGGGCAGATTACCCTGGAAACCGCTCAAGCCTGGTCGCTTAGTCCCGAAGAGCTGCAAAGATTAGTCAGATCATGAAAAAATATTTCTATCAGGCAAGGGATAAAAACGGCAAATTGGTTAAAGGCGAGGTAGATGCTTCAAGTGAATCCCATGCAGCCAAATTAATTAGGAAGCAAGGCTTAATTGTTATTATTATTAAGCCGGTTAGCGGGAACCCTCTGGATTTATTAAAAAAATTTAACGAACGAATAACCACTTCAGACGTTACGATATTTACCCGGCAGCTATCAATTATGGTCAATGCCGGGCTCCCCATCACTGACGCCTTGATGATTATGAAAACCCAGACTAAGGGCCAGATGCAGAAAGTGGTAATTAATATTCTGACTGATATTGAAGAGGGTGAATCCCTTTCTTCAGCAATTGCCAAGTATCCGGATATTTTTTCCCCATCATACATTGCCTTACTTAAATCAGGGGAAGCCGGTGGGGTGATGGATGAAGTGTTGCTGCGGCTTACGGAAAATTTGGAAAAGCAGGGAGAATTTGCCGGTAAAGTAAAGGGGGCTTTAGTTTACCCGATGATTTTGGTGGTGGGAATGGTTATTGTGGCTGCGGTAATGGTGACTTTCGTAATTCCTAAAATGATGGGTATGTACACTGATATGGGAGCTAAATTGCCTCTCCCGACGCAAATACTATTGGGAATTTCCGGATTTGCAGCTAAGTTCTGGTGGTTGGTGTTGATGGTAATCGGGGCCGGGGTTTACGGATTTATTGGTTATCGAAAAACTGCAGCCGGGAAACGAAAGATTGATGAATTGATACTTAAAATTCCGATTATCGGTGATTTAGAAAGGCAAATTTTGTTAACTGACCTGACCCGGAGTTTAAGTTTGATGGTGGGATCGGGAGTTTCGATTCTAGATGGATTAAATATTACTGCCGGAGTGATGAGTAATACGGTAATTTCGGATGCCCTCCTTGATGCCGCCAAACAGGTAGAAAAGGGTTTCCCTATCGCCTATTCATTTGGCCGCCACCCTGAAGCTTTCCCTTTTATTTTGTCCCAGATGCTGGCCATTGGTGAAGAAACCGGCAAAACCGAAGAGGTGTTAAAAAAACTCAGTCATATTTTTGAAATCGAGTCGGATGAAAAGGTAAAAAATTTAACTACGGCCATTGAACCGGCAATGATGATTATTTTGGGTGTGGGTGTGGCCTTTCTATTTATTGCCGTCATTATGCCGATTTATACTATAACCAATAGTTTTTAACCAAGACTCTTGACAAGCAAATTCTAAAGTCTCATATTTAATCAGGATAGGGCTCTCTGAGTTTTATCTGAATTATGATGTCTGCCCAAAATAAGTATGGTTTTACGCTAATCGAACTTTTGTTAGTTATCGCTATTGTTGGAATCTTAGCTGCAGTTGTAGCAGCTGCTATTAACCCTGGCCAGAAAGTAAAAATGGGTAATGATTCCAAAGTCAGGAGTGATGTTGGCCAATTGGCTGGAGCAATACAATCATACTATACAAATAAAGGATTTTACCCCGCCGTCTTAACGGATTTAACAGCTAACAAGGAGTTAAATTCCATTCCTGTTCCCCCGACAAATAATACCGGTTATGGAACTGCCTATACCTACACCGTATGTTCTTCTAACGCTAGTGCCGCAGTTTCCGGAACGATTTTGGCGGGTAACCCAACGACTAATGTACTTTTTTGTTGGAGATCGTCTACGGTAGTGGCAGCCGATACCGCTACTTGTCCTTGTCCGTAGAGAAGTAGTTTATTTGACAAATAGTTTTTTATAAGACAATACTTAATGTTGTGAGTAAGTTTTTTGAGAGGAGGTGAAAAATTAAAATGACTGCCCAAAGAAAAGGTTTTACATTAATTGAACTTCTGTTAGTGATCGCCATTATTGGAATACTAGCTGCGGTCGTAGCCGCGGCCATTAATCCTGCTCAGAAAATGAAGCAGGCTGGTGATTCCAAGGTTAGAAGTGATATTGGCCAAATAGCTGGAGCTTTGCAGTCCTACTATACTAGGTTGGGTTATTATCCGGCTGCCATATCGGATTTGGTGGGAACGACCAGTGAGTTAGTCGCGGCTCCTCTTCCACCGGCTAATCCTACCGGTTATGGAGCGGCTTATACTCTAAGTGCCAAACAGTCGGATGGTTCAACCGCTTGCACTACTGCCGCAGGCAACTGTGCCAGGGTAGCGCTTAGTGGTACGATATTAGCTGGTAATCCAACCACTAATACCATGTTTTGTTGGTCATCACAGACTGGTACAGCAGCGGATGCTTCTGCTTGTACACCGTAGGCGTAAGTTTCATTTAGTCACTAAATGAAAAACTACCGGGAATAAAACCCCGGTAGTTTTGTTATTGGGATATTGTATGATTAAATAATGATTGTTCCGGTTATTTTACTGGGTTTAATATTTGGATCGTTTTTGAGTTCAGTGACTTGGAGAATACCCAGAAATATTAGGATATTAGACCTGCATTCCCGTTCAATTTGCCCTGAG
>JBEKGU010000035.1:0-4569 GCA_050012635.1 Candidatus Microgenomates bacterium
TAATTTTGACAGTAATATTTTTTTGCAGTTTTTGGGCTGTCAAAAATAATTTACAGAGATTTTCATTTTTAATTTTAAATGATCCGTCCATTTGTTTAGTTACCAGTAGGGAATCTAGTTTAAAATTTATAATTTTGCTGTTTTGTTTTTGCAGCCAAGTTAATGCTAATATCACTGCTGAATATTCAGCAACATTATTAGTAGTAATCCCTAAATATTTTCCCTCACTATAAATAACTTTTCCTTTTTCCATCGCCACAAACGCTGACGCGGCTGGTCCGGGATTACCCCTGGCGCCACCGTCGCAATATATATCCATACGGAAATTATACCCTTGAAGTAGTTCTAAATGAAAGGCCAACAACTACCGCTAATAAAAGTAAATTTTGCTGCAGAGTTAACCAATAATGGTCAAACATCCCAGTGATAAATATAAACATAAAAATCGGCAGATATTTTTTATTCATTTTTGTGTAAAGTTTCATCACTCCATAAACAACCAATCCTAATCCCACTACCCCCGTCTCGCTGACAATCAGACTGATTATGTTATGGACCGGCTGCAGTAACCACACTCTTCCTGAATTTACAGTTATCTGGGTTAACCCAACAATAAAATTGTTCAACCCCACTCCAAATAAAATGTGTTTAGAAAACATCTGCCAAGAGGCAGTAAATAAAGTTAATCTGTCAGCAATGTTTTGAGGAAAGTTTAAAGTTATTAGCCAAGGAGAAAATATAGGCAACAGTAAACTAATCCCCGCAAATACATAAACGAAATATTTCGGGAGTTTACTGCCAACTAGTCCCAGAAACGCTCCGAGAGAAAACGTCAGAACAATTCCCAATCCACTAATTATTTTGGCCGCCCACTTAGTTTTGCTAATCAAAAATAAAAGCAAACTCACACCTAGGAAACCAGCCATTGAGTTGGGGTGAGAAAAGGTTGAATAGGCCTTCAGATAAGTATGATCAAAGAAAAAGAGCAATGAAATTCCCGGAGTTTGGGTATTAAAGGTTCTCTCCCCAAGCCAGTAAAACAGTCCCCCAACGGTGTGGCCTAAAGCAATTTGGGCGGAGGCCAAAAGAGTAAAAAATATAGCTGAATAAGTTAAAGGCTTTATTATCCAAGTTTTAATGTTTAGAAATTTGTCATTAGAAATTAGGTTAATTAGCAGGGCCATTTCTCCTACTTTTAACCATTTGATTACGGCTATTTGCCAACGCAGGCTGGCTAAAATATTGACAATACCGAAAATTAGTAACCACCACGGCAGTCTGGATATTCTATTTTTCGCATAATACGTAACACATAACCCAATCAGTAATATATCGGTTAAGTACACCGTGGGGGCCAAATAATCTACTCTAATTCCCTGTATCAATGCCCAATCGGGCCAGAAATGATACGCCAGTTGGGTGGGAAGAAGAAAGATAAAGATTTGGAAAAGAAGTCGGTAAAAAAGGTTTACGTACCTGGTCTTCACTTTAATTTGATAACTAAATAGCGGTCGGGGCCTTCGCCCATTGACTCGGTAGTCACTTCCTCCCTATCAGCCAGCGTCATATGAACAATTCTTCTTTGGGCCGGGGTCAAATTATAAAGCGGTTGGTCCTCTCCGGTTTCAATCGCTCTTTGTGCTGTAGACTCTGCCAGACTTTTTAGATGTTCTTCCTGTTTCTCCCGCCAATCGGCAATATCTACAGCCACTCTTTTCCATTCTCTCAATAGCTGTTTGGTGGCAATTCCAATAATCGATTGTAATGCTAACAAGGTCTCACCCTGTCTGCCAATCAAAAGCCCGGTTTCGTCTGCCGGATCAATATTCACTATCAGGGTGTCATTGGCTTTATCCAGTGATACCGTGGCCTTAGCCTCTGAAGCCATCTGCTTTAACAATTCATCAACAAAATCTTGAGTTAACTTAACGGGGTCTTTAGTTTTGGTGGCCATAGATTTATCTTTTAACACTCTCGGATTTTAACAGACGAAGTTTCAAAAGCCAAGGGGAAAGCCCGCCCCAACCGGAAGTCTGATATTGCTGGATCACCTGCCAGAGGGAAAAGAGTAACCAGTAAAGAACCAATCCAAAAGGAAATCTTAAACCAAAGAGCAGCGTCATAGCTGGGAACATATAAGTCATTGAGCTTTGCATAGCTACCTGCATATCGTCGGTTGAACTCTCGGTTTTTTTAGCAATTTTCTTTTCTTCGCTAATTACCGGGGCCATCATTTTGGCAGAAAAAAACTGTAGCAAGGTAGCTATGATTAAAAACAGACCGGGCAACGGAAAGGGGATTCCGGGTATGCTGAAGGCGTCGGGTTTGGTTACATCCCAGTAGTACAAAAATTTTGTATTTAGAGTTTGGTTTGCGGCAATTTTCAAGGGAGCATACAAAAGATTGTTCAATTTGGTCAAACTTGTGTGCGATGCCAGAACAGTCGTAAACACATTAAACAAGGCAATTAAAATTACAATTTGTAGCAAGTAAGGTAAACACCCCGCCCCGGGGTTAATTTTGTTCTGCTTATAAAAATCGCTTTGAGCTGTAAGTAATTGTTTCTTATCGTCCTTATATTTTTCTCTAAGCTTTGCCAGTTGCGGTTCATAATCCTTCATCTTTTTCATCGAAGCCATATACGGCTTAGTTAGGGGATTCAGAACAAACCTAAGTACCAGGCCAAAACCTAGAATGGCTACTCCCAGGTTGTGGCCAAGAAATTCATAGAAGATGAATAGACCGTTGACTAGGGGTCTGATTAGTACGTCATTCCACAAAAATTGTAATATTTGCATATTCTTACCAGCAACTTAAAAAGCGTTTGGTGGACAAATATCCACCCTTAATAATCCCATATTTTCTAATTACTTGGTCTGCGTACTCGCTGCAAGTAGGGGAATAGCGGCAACCGCCGCCAAATAAATATTTCAAAATCGGAGAAATAAATAGTTTATAAAATTTCAGTAGCATTATTTTAGTAATTTGGCCTTTTCCATAGCCGGATGGACCTCGCGCATTAGTTCTTCCGTCGATTTCTTCAGACAAACCGGCTTAGCCAAAAAAACCACATCATAACCTGGCTTAATTTCCATTAGCATCAACCGAATGGCCTCACTCAGGGCCCTGGCTATCCTGTGCCGGGAGGCTGATTCCTTGGAAATTTTAGTGGAAACCACGAAACCAAAATTTGAATGTTCAGCATCTCCGCGTTCATATACTGATAGGCCAAAAGAGTCGAAAGATCTTAATCGACCTTCTTTTTGAACTCTCTTAAAACTTACTTCCCCTTTGAGGGTGTAAAACCTGGCGAGCATTTTAGGTTAATAGAGGAAGATTAAACAGTCAATCTTTTTCTGTTTTTTATCATCCTTCTTTTTAAGACCAACCTACCGGAGTGGGTAGCCGTTCGGGCCCTGAAACCAAATTTACGATTTCGTCTGACTTTACTCGCCTGATAAGTCCTCTTTGTAGCCATTTTGCCTATTATATATTAATCCTTTAATAATTAGAAGTATTAGTAGTAGAGGCTGGGGATAAGTGCAGAAATAAACAGTTTTGATTGGAGGTTTTGGTTATTATTAGTGTTAACAGTGAGTTTGCCGAACTGTGCATAGAATTGTGGATAAATCCAAAGCCGTTGTTGATAAGTGGAGAGACCAAGACATTTGTCCTCAAAGTAGATTTTTTATCCCCAACAAATCCTCACGGATTTGCACATCAGTCGAGGCCATTTGGGTAATCTTATCCACTGCGTGCATTACGGTGGTGTGGTCACGGCCGACAATCCGCCCCACCTCGTCCAGGGGAAGCCCGATTTGGGTACGCAAGAAATACATCAGAATTTGCCGGGGTCTGGCCACCGGACGGGCCCGTGAGTCTCCCAGAAGGGATCTTTTTCCCAACGAGAAGTGTTTAGAAATGGCGTTAATTATCTCCTGAGGATTGGATTTTATATTAGTAGTTTCAACTTCCCCCTTACCCAACAGGGACTTAATTAACCCTTCATTGATACTTTCTCCCCCAAGCCGCATTTTAGTTATAAGTTTTATTAAGAAACCCTCCAGTTGCCGGGGAGCTTCGATATTTCCGGCTACTAATTGCACCAGATCCATAGGAATTTCAACGCCCCGCTGCTTGGCTTTAATCTGCAGAATTGCGCATCTTAATTCAAAGTCGGGGGGGGCGATATCTACAATTAAACCGGCTTCAAACCGGCTCCGAAGTCTAAGCTCCAGTTTGGAGATTTCCGGGGGTGGGCGGTCTGAAGTCATGATGATTTGACCATTGGCCCCGGTCATAGTATTAAAAGTGTGGAAAAACTCTTCCTGGACGGCGTCTTTACCGGCGATAAATTGGATGTCGTCAATAAATAAAGCGTCAAGTTTCCGATATTTATTTCTGAAAGCCTGAGTGGTTTTATTCATGATGCCCTCTACGATATCATTAGTAAAATCTTCCCCTGTGCAAAAATAAATTTTGGCGTCGGGCTTTTGTTCCAAAATCTGGCAGCCCACAGCGTTCATCAGATGGGTTTTGCCTACCCCAACCCCTCCCCAAATAAATAGG
>JBEKGU010000036.1:0-4483 GCA_050012635.1 Candidatus Microgenomates bacterium
ATCACTGTCTCCAATTCCAACCTTATAAAGCAGTCCCAGTCTTAGCCTCCCCAATAAGTCAACAACCAAATCATTTACCAGTCCGCCTTTTACCACAAATTTTTCAATTTCTTCCAAGCACTGCTTACTTTTTTTCTCCGCTAAAAGTGTAATAAAATTATCATAGTTAAAATCGGTATTGTTAACTGATAATTTTCCTTCGACAGAAAATTGCTCCAGAAGTTTTACCCCGTCTCTAAAGGATCCACCGGAAGATTTAACTATTGTGGATAACTGCTTGCTATCTATTTTTATTTTTTCGTCTTTAACAATTCTTTTAAGAGACTGCATTATCTCTTCATCACTGGCTTTTCTAAACGTTATATTCATTGTCCGCGACCTGATCGTTCCGATTAACTTTTCCGGGTTGGTGGTAGCCAGAATAAAAATACAGTGGTCGGGTGGCTCCTCCAAGGTTTTGAGGAGAGCATTAGATGCCTCCGTAGTTAACATGTGAGCCTCATCAATAATATAGATTTTCTTTTTGGCCTTGGCTGGAGCTAGGTTCACGGCTTCCTTTATAAGCCTTATGTCATCAATCCCCCGGTGACTGGCTGCATCCATTTCCACTACATCAATATTATTACCCTTGGTAATTGACAAACATTGTTTGCATCTATTACAAGGCTCACCATTTTTGCTGGGGTTCTCACAATTTACTATTTTGGCAATAATCCGGGCAGCCGAAGTCTTACCGGTCCCCTTAGGTCCCGCAAACAAAAAGGCATGAGGAATCTGTCCTGATTTCACAATCTTACCTAAAAGCTCTTTAACTTCAGGCAAGTCTAAATCACTAATCTTTTGCGGCCGGTATTTAAGATAAAAAGTCATTCGTGATGTACTCCTAATAAATGTAAGGCTCCGTGTTCAACTAATTCAATTACTTTATTCTCAATCCGTTTATTTTCCATTTTGGCTTCATCAACAACTTTGGGGTAACACACAATAATTTCTCCCAAATAAAGTTTGTCCGGCGGGTAGATAAAGTTTTTTCCTTTCTCCTCAACTGTAAATGATAAAACGTTATGCAATTTTTTATCTTTCAGGTACTTTTTCCCGATATCCAACATTTTTGCCTCTCCCACCAAAGCCAGCGAAACCTCGGCGTCGGAAACTATACCATTTTCAGCTAAAAAACTTTTTAAGATTGATTTTATTCTAGGAGAACTCACCGGATAATTAGACTGTTTGGTGAAAAGTACTGTGATCATAAATAAAAAACTTCTAATTATTCTAATTTCTAATTAACCTAAATGGGATTTAACTAGTTGGGCAACTTTTGATCCATCAGCTCTTCCTTTGGCCTTCGCCATAACCAGGCCAATTACTTTTCCCATACCCGCCTGCAACGCTTGATGCGTAGCACCTGCGGGCAGGTCCGCCATTTTGATTGCCTCACTAACTAATTTCTTTAGTTCCTCATCCGACATTTCAACCGGCAAAAATTCCTGAAGTATTTTTAATTCCTGTCTTTCTTTATCTGCCCGGGCTATAGCTCCGGCTTTTTCATAAGCTTCAATAGCATCCTTTCTCATCTTGGCCTCTTTTTTAACTACAGCTATTTCTTCCTCATCATTTAATTTATGCTGCTTCTCTATAAAGCCATAATTAAGAGCAGAGGATAACATTCTCAAGGTTGAAAGTCGCAGTTCATCATGGGCTTTCAACGCCTCCCCAATCATTTTAGTAATATTATCCGCAATCATAACTTTTTCACCGTTTCGTCAAATGTCAATAACTCCGTTTTATCCGAAGTTCTTTCTTTCCATTCCATCTTGTCCCCAGTCTTCTGTGATATTACTAATCTCACCGGAATACCAATAAGGTCCGCATCGGCAAACTTTTCCCCCGCTCCAACTTCCCTATCATCCCACAAAACATTCATTCCCGCATCAATCAATTTATTGTAGATGTTTCTACCGTTTGCACCGGGCAGTTCAATTAAATGAAGTTGAAACGGTGCGACCTCCCCAGGCCACATTATCCCTTTTTCATCATGATATACCTCAACCAGTGTTCCCATTAATCTGGTGCAACCGATCCCATAGCTGCCAAAATGTATAGGCTTTCTTTTACCGTCTTTATCCGTAAAGTAAGCCTTCATTCTCTCCGCATACCAAGAGCCAAAAGGGAAAATATTACCCACTTCCACCGCTCTGGCTTCCATTATTTTGCCCTTACCACATTCCGGACAGACCTCACCGGATTTGCCCGCAAAAATTTCTTTATTCACTCCCCAATTACATTTATCACAGAAGTAAATTGTATCTTCTCCGGCATTGGTAATTACCTGGAATTCATGGGTACGGTTGGAAGTAAAAACTCCGCCGGAGGCCTCGGTAATTTTAAATTCCAATCTCAAGCGCCTAAATACTTTAGAATACGCTCCTTTTACTTTTTCATAATAATCCATCAGATCTTCCTCACTAACATGAGCTGAATACATATCATTCATCATAAATTCCCGTCCCCTTAAGATTCCTCCCGTAGCTCTGGCTTCGTTTCTAAACTTGGTTGAAAAATGGTAAATAGAAATCGGCAAATCCTGATAACTGGAAATATTTTTGCGCAGCAAATCCATCACAATTTCTTCATGAGTAAAAGCCAAACCGAAATCCTTGCCCCTGGAATCTTTAAATTGGTACATGACCTCCCCGGCGCTATCCCAACGGCCGGTTTCACTCCAAATACTTTTCGGGTGCATCAGGGGCATCAGCATCTCCTGTCCTCCCACCGCATCCATTTCTTCACGGATAATCTGATTAATTTTAGTAAGCACCTTCAATCCCAGGGGCAAAAGTGTCCAGCTACCAGCCATTAACTGATCGATAAACCCCCCCTGAACCAATAACTTATGATTAACACTCTCTGCGTCCTTTGGGGATTCCTTTTTAGTCCTGGGGAAAAGTTGTGACTGACGCATAGTTTTATCCTTCTAAGGTATCTTTATTTTAGCACTGATTGAATAAATCCGGATAAGCTGCCGGCTTTAATTAATCTCTCCACATCCCTGGCGGTAATAGCCAAAATTAAAAGCATCAGGATCACCATACCTACCATATGAATAGTGGCTTCAATTCTAGGTACAACTTTTCTGCCTATAAGGCCTTCAATACCAATGAACAAGAGTCTGCCGCCATCCAAAGCCGGAAAAGGAATAACATTCAGGATGGCTAAATTAATAGACAAAATGCCGACAAAGTTAATAAGGGACAAAAGACCATATTTAGTTGCTTCAGTCGTCACTGCAAAAATCCCCACCGGCCCGGAAACATCATTAGGAACTTTGCCCATAAACAACTGACTGATTAATGATACAAAACCAAGAATAACAGTTTTGCCCCAGAAAAACGCATCTTTAGAACCATAATAAACTCCATAAAAAGGCCGCTGCCAAACAGGCGGGTAGTAGATTTCGGTAGTTGACAGAACTACTCCCAAAGGACCTTCGCCACTAGGAGGATTAGCCCTGGGCGTCAGTATTATCTTTTTTACCTGCCTGCCGGCAGGCAGGCTTTGCTCTGTCACCAAAGTAATTTTCCGGCCTTTATTTTTTTCTACCAAATCCACAAATTGATTGATGCTATTTATTGTTTCTCCATCGGCACTTTTAATCACATCACCCACCAATAACCCGGCAACTTGGGCAGGAGAACCGGATGCAATATCTACTAATTTAACGTTCTTGCTCTCCCGGGGAATTCCGGAAAAAGAGTAAACAATTCCAAAAGCCACGATACCTAAGATAAAGTTCATTACCACGCCTGCCATAACTATTGCTACTCTGGCTAATTTACCTTTATTTAAAAAGGCTTTTTTAGGTTCACTAATTCCATCCTCCGAAGTTTCACCATGCATCCGGCAAAATCCGCCAAAAGGAAATAAATTTATTGAATAAATGGTCTCACCGATTTTTTTACCATAAATTCTGGGAGGAATTCCCAAACCAAACTCCTCAACCCAAACACCATTCTTTTTCGCCACCAAAAAATGTCCCAGTTCATGGACAATCACTAAAATCGACAACACCAGGAGAAAAATCAGGATTGATCCAACCATTCCATTATTGTATCAGAAGAGTCTAAATTTGCAGAAGGTCTTTTTTCTTTAACTCCCCCAGCACATCAATTTTTCCCGTAAATTCGTCAGTAATTGCCTGCATTTTTTTCTCTTCGTCAAATTTCTGATCCTCGGTTAATTCTTTTTTGGCAAACTTTTCCTTGATAGATTTCATTCCCTCACTCCTAACTTGGCGAATCATCATCTTCCCGCTTTCAAGTTTCCCCGATAAAAGCTTGATATATTTTTCCCGATCCTCGGTAGTTAACGGGGGGAAACTAATCCTTAATATTTCTCCGTCAATCGACGGATTCATACCAATATTAGCCTCGAGTATCCCCTTCCTGATTTCACCTATTATTGATTTATCCCAAGGCGAAACTAC
>JBEKGU010000037.1:0-4440 GCA_050012635.1 Candidatus Microgenomates bacterium
TTCAATTTAAGATTTTGGCCCAGTCGGATTGCTTCCCACAACATTAAGTTGTTGGCCATGACTTGTTTAAATTTATCAGTCGATGCGCCGTATGGATAATAAAGACAATCCTTCCAGACAAACAAAATCCAAGTTGTAATTATGTGCCCTTGGAACTTAGCAATCTGTAATCTGGCTAACGGTTCTTCTCCCCGGGATATTGGATCTTTATGGAGTGTTTGCCACATCAAACGATGGTACTTTTCAGAATGGGCATAAAAACCCTGTCTTTGGGCTGTTTCTTTAGTCAGAGCTAAATATCTCTCAAATGCCTGATCCGAATTGTCCTCGACTACCTCTACTCCGTGTTTTTGAGCCACCCTAATGTTGTACCGGGTTTTGGGAGTAAAACTTTTTAGAAGATCCTCTTCTGTCGGAGTTAAATCAATGACAAAAGTTGAGGGAGTAAAAATTCTTCTCCCCGGAACACAACCATTTTTCTTAAGTAGTTCGATTGTTTTTTCATTTGTTTTAATGTTAGGTTCGAGACGAATAAAAAGGACTTTATTGTCCTTGGCGTACTTTTCGAGTACGGCGAGCATTTCGGGAGTTGGAGTAGGACCTTTTTCCAAAACGCCGATTTTGTAATTGGTTAATGGTAATTTATGGAGAGTTATTTGACCAAAAGGAAATCTAACTACCTCATTGCCCCATTTTTCTCTAAATTCCCCCCACTCCCAGGTTTGTAGTGGGTGAGTAGCTATCTTATTAAATTCTGTCTTGTTCATTTTTGAGATACTTCTCAATTATATCGTCAAATGAGACGGAATCCGAATCGCCAATTTTTTCTTGAGATATTTCTTCAAAATCTACAAAGCCCAAATTCTCCAGTAAATTTTCGGGGATGTCGGTTAAAAAACGGCTGGGGGGATTACTAACCGATTCACCAAAGTAAAGTCGTCTGGTGGCGTATGAGAGGTAGAGAATCTTTTTTGCCCTGGTGATGCCCACATAGGCCAATCTTCTTTCTTCCTCCAGTTGATTAGTATCCATCAGTGATCGGCTATGAGGGAAAAGACCTTCTTCCATTCCCACCATAAAAACCACCGGGAACTCTAAACCTTTAGCGGCGTGGAGAGTCATTAAAGTCACAGCATTTTTTTCTGCGTGCAGGCTCACGAGCTGTCTTTTATTGTTAGTTTCACTGGCTTCAACCAGGGCAACATTTTCCAGAAAATCGTTAATTTTAGGAAATTCAGTAGCAACGGAGCGCAGTTCCTTGATGTTTTCCAACCGGGCCAAATTTTCTTCGCTTTCTTTAGAAAAGAGGGCTAAATAATCCGTGGCCCCTATGACTTCGTCCAAGATATCCAAGCTGTTTTTGTCTTCGATATTAAATGTATGTTCTCTGAATTTTTCTAACCTTCTTATTCCTAACTTAACCAGTCTATTTTTTGAAATCTTATCCTTGGGATTTACCAGTAGTTTTAAATAAGCCAAGATATCTTTAATTTCTTTGCGGTCGTAAAATCTCACACCCCCAACCAGGATATAAGGAATTCCGGCATGTAAGAAAGCTTCTTCCAAGACTCGGGATTGGGCATTCGTTCTATATAGAACAGAGATATCTTTATAAGCAAATAGGGATTGCCTGCCCCGCGAAGCTTCAGCGGAGTGGGGGGCATTAGTAATTAGTGACTGAACCTCAGAAATGATAAAATCGGCTTCGTCAAAACCGCTTTTGGCAGTATAAATTTTAATTCTTTCCCCCTCTAGGTTCTGTGTCCAAAGTTTAAGGATCGGGTGACTAGTATTTTTGGAAATAACTGAATTAGCAGCCGTGAGAATATTTTTGGTTGAACGGTAATTTTGTTCCAGATTAATTATTTTGATATCTTTATAATCCTGAATAAGCTTGGTAATATTCCTAAAGTCGGCTCCCCGCCAGGAATAGATACTCTGAGAAGCATCGCCCACAACAGTTAATTTACCTGCCTGCGCAGACAGGCCCACCAAAAGTTTAATCAGCGAATACTGGATTTTATTGGTATCCTGCCATTCATCCACGAAGATATGAGTTAACTGATTTTGCCATTTGGTTAAGACATCAGGAGCTTCCTTAAAAAGCAGAACGGTTTTAATCAATAAATCATCAAAATCCAGAGCCCCAACTTCGTGCAAAAATTTTTCGTAGCGCTGATAAACTTTATAAATTACTTCCTGGAACTCTCCTTTGACAAATTCCGAATAAGCCGAAGGTGTTAGCATTTGGTTTTTGGCTTCGGAGATCATTTCTAAAATTGCGGCGGGATTAAAATTATCCGTGGAGAGTTCTAATTCATTCATAATTTCTTTGACCGTGTCTTTTTGATCCTGTTCATCGTAGATGATAAAGCCCGGAGGGACTCCAATTGCCCGACCGTCTATTCTTAGAACCTTGGCACAAAAAGAGTGAAAAGTGCCGGCAAAGCCGGGGGAGTTGCCAATGAGGCTTAAAACCCGCTGTTTCATTTCTCCGGCAGCTTTATTAGTAAAAGTTAAAAGCAAGGTATTTTCCGGCCTTGCCAGTTTTTCGGCAATTACCCAAGCTACGCGGTAGGTTAGAACCTTAGTTTTACCGCTGCCGGCACCGGCCAGTATTAAAAGTTTACTGCCGGTGTAGATTACTGCTTCTTTTTGCTGCGTGTTTAACCCCTCTAGGAGCTTGTTAATAGTTTCCATCTTCAATACAATAGAATTTATCATGTCAAAAAGAAAGGCTATCTTTTTAGTGTTTTTGAGTGCGATAATAATTTCTCTTTTGGTCCTGGGATTCAAAATTAATCAATATTTGTCGCCTGTTAATGTCCATTCATCTGCCGGCCGGGTTAATATCTTAATCTTGGGCATTGGTGGTAAAGGTCATGCAGGCGGAGATTTAACGGATACGATGATATTCGTATCGGTTTCACTTAACCGACCGTCGGTAGTTTTTGTTTCCCTACCCCGGGATATTTGGATTCCGAGTATTCGGGCCAAAATAAATTCGGCGTACTATTGGGGAGGGTTTGCCTTAGCCAAATCAACTACCGAAGAAGTGGTTGGCCAACCGATTGATTATGCCTTGGTAATGGATTTCTCCGGCTTTACAAAAATTATTGATGTTTTAGGGGGGGTGCAAGTTAATATTGAGCGGTCATTTGTGGATGAAGAATATCCGATTGCCGGGAAGGAAAATGATACCTGCGGCGGGGACCCGCAACTCCGCTGCCGCTATGAAACCGTCAGTTTCGCTAAAGGGTTAACAGTTATGGACGGCGAAACCGCGTTAAAGTTTGCCCGGTCGCGTTATGCCAAGGGCGATGAGGGGACTGATTTGGCTCGGGCCGCCCGGCAGGAGAAAATTATTCAGGCGGTTAAGAATAAGCTGTTATCCAAGGATTTTTTCTTGTCTCCCAAAAAAATAATTGCTGTTTGGCAAGCCGTCCGTGAATCTGTTCAGACTGATTTGGGTAATAATGCACTGGCTATTTTAGCCGGAAGAATTTTGATGGGTAGAAACAACATTGTGCAAACGACTTTACCCGAAGAGTTGTTAGTCAATCCCCCCATTTCCCCGACTTATGATAACCAGTATGTTTTTGTTCCCCAAAATGGAAACTGGGATAAAGTTCACGAATGGATAAGCTCACTTTTCAACTAAAAAGTCCATTGCCCTAGGGCAAAGTAGTAAGAAAGATAAAACAAGGCCCCAATAGAAAATGTCAGAAAGATCACCTTGATCCAGGGTTTAGCGAGAATGATATTTAAAATTATAAAGAAAGGCGGTAGAGAAAGTAGATACCGGGGAGCGCTTAAAATAAACCCGGTTGAAGTAAACATTAAAGTTCCGAAAAGTAAATAGACAATATAAGAAATTCGGATTTTAGGTTTAAGAAATATTGCCAGAAAGGAAAAAATCCAGGCAACGGTGGAAAATATTGCCTCGCCGTACCCCGTTAAATATTTATAGTTCGATAGCTCTGTGGTGGTAACCCCTCTTTTCCAACTGTCTAGGATACTGACCCAGAAAAAGGTAAAGTGTTTTTGCCAATTTTGACTAAGAAAGTTGACAAAAGCCAGAGGCTTACCGAATAGGTAGACATTAATTGCCAAATAAATGGCGGGAAAGAAAATACCGGCTAAAATTATAGGTAAAAGACTTTTTAGATTTCTATTTTTATTTAAATACCACTCGATCAAGAGTACTGGCCAGAGCAGTATGCCGAAAGGCTTGGTAATGGTAGCTGTCCCTGCCAGCAATGAAGATTGCCAAAATTTATTTTTCCGGATTAGGTAAAATGAGCTGACGGTGAGAAGAAAGAAAAGCGACTCAGGGAAAGTGACAGAGAAAAAATAGGTGGTCGGAAAGAACGAATAAATAATAATTACCCAGAGGGAAAAATTTTCCGAGTAATCCAGTTTTAGGAGTTTGTGTAATAT
>JBEKGU010000038.1:0-4391 GCA_050012635.1 Candidatus Microgenomates bacterium
ATCAAAAACCACTACGGTAATTTCCGGACCATCAATGAATTTCTCCACAATTACCGGCAATTTGTAGGTAGTAATCATTTGATCAACTTTCTTTTCTGCGTCTTTGACAGTTTCTTTAACTGCATGGTTATCAATTCCTACACTTCCTCCGCTTTCATTTAATTTGACAATTAAAGGGGTTCCCAGTGCCGGATCAACCCCCACTCCGGACCGGCGAATAAACTGGAAATACGGGGTAGGAATTTCATAAGCCATAAAAAGTCTTTTAGTCAGGTTTCTGTTGTTGCCTATGACCAGGCCCTCCATCTTGGCCCCGGTATAGGGAATATTGGAAAGTTCCAATGCCGCCGGCACCGAAGTTTGCAGCATATCCTCGCCCCTTAAAGTATCCACCAAATTAACTACCAAATCCGGTTTATCGACGAGTAAGTTAGTTAAAAAATATTGGTCCCCGGGACTACCCTTGGCTTCCACACCTAATTTTCTGATTTCTTCCACTACCTCACGGGCTCTCTCTTCCACTTCCACTTCAGCTTCGTAAGCAGACTGGGTAGAAAACCATTCTCTTTCTACATGCGAATAAGCCACGGTTATTAATTTGAATTTTTTTAAAGAATTAATATCTTTCTGGAGTTTGATTTTTTTGCCGTTTATTAACATAACCAATTAATAATATAACATAAGCTTCAGTCAGGCCACTGGTGAATTTCCTTCTGAGGAAGCCTTAATTTCCTCGGGGTGGTTACCAATAAAATAGACGCCACAACAGCCGATACCAAACCGGTAAAACTAAAAACCATTTCCCCGCCAAAGCTACCGGCGATGAAACCGGCCACAATCGGCCAAAAAATATAAGACAAATTCACAATCGAACTGGTAAGGCCAATCATATGTTTTTTCTCGTCTCCCAACCTGGCATCAATATCGGAATAAACCCCTTCTACGAGGGGATAACAAATCGAGAGAAGGGCGCTGGCCAGAAATACCACCCCTAGTTTCCAATACAGGCTGCCGAGAACCGGCATGGCCAAAAGCACAAAACCGGCCAGCAACAAGAAAATCTCGGCAATTTTTTTCTTACCGGTAAAAATTCCCAATTTGGCAACAACCAGGCCCACGAATAGGGGCGGCAGGGAATAAAGGGGCAAAAATAAACTGCCTAAAATACTTTGCTGCATCAGTTTTACCGTCATGACGGCACCAGTGGTCCAAAAACTGGCATCAATAAAACCCAGCAAAAGACTCATAATAATAACCGGCCAGACTGATTTACTTAATCTGACCCAATGTTTGATCTCTAAAAATATATTAATTTTCCTGAGAGTTACTAAAGACTGATCACTTTTTACAATCGTCAATCTGGAAGTAATAAAAAAAGACACCAGTAAAAACGGCAATATACCCAAAACAATTAACCAACTGCTCTGACTAAACAGAACCGCGGCTAAAAGCGGTCCCACAAAATAGGCAAAATTCTTGAAAATTCCCATTACTCCCCAAGCACCGGACCGAAAAAATGTGGGCACCGTATCAGCCACAAATTGGTACTCGGCAAAGGCAATCAGTTCATAATAAAGCCCCCAAAAAGTCATGGCCAGTAAAAACAACAGAACCAAAGGTTTATACGCCGCCCCAACCAAAATTGCGACCGTTAACAAACAAGTAAAAATAGACAAAAACAGAAGTCTTCGGACCAGGGCTTTTCTTAACAGATTAGGGAAAATAACATCTGCCCCAAAACCAATGACCGACTGGAAACTAATGATAAAACCCATCACCACCGGGTTACCGAGGGTGTTTTGCACCAAATTGGGAACCCAAAAACTGATGATGGCATCCGCCAAGCTAACAAAAAAAATAGAGACAGAAACCAGAATAATTTTAGGCCACATCTAAGATAATCCTAGCATCTTCTCCCTATCCTTGACAATTAAAAAAACAAGGATTAGTATCGGCTTAGATATGGATGAGGAACAAGTCAATCCGGCTCCTTCGACCGAGCCTAAAAAAGAACCGTCTTCAGGCGTCAATACGTTTCTCTTGGTGATAGTTTTTATTCTGCTGATGGTCATTGTGGCGGGAGGCGCTTATTTCTACGGCTCCTCGCAAAAATCTGTTTCTGCACCCACAATTGCACCACTCGTGACCATTGCTCCGATTATTACTCCCGAACCAACTGAAACTGCCTCACCCAGCGCCACACCCACCGTTAAGCCGTCACCTACTCCAACTCCAACACCAACACCATCGTCCACTCCAACGCCCTGAACCCTTCCCATTGACATTTAATACCAGCTTTCGCATACTAAAGTTGTGACTGAAAAAACTCACCGGGTGGTTCATCTTCTTCCGATTGTGATTTTAGTTTTGGCTGTTCCCCTTTTTGTCTGGGGAGTAATTAAGTTTAATTTGGATATCAGGAACCGCGCCGCTTCCAACGAGTCTGTTCCTACTCCAATCCCCAATTTAATTTTCGGGGATGATTTCAGCACAAATAAAGGCTGGGAAATCGTTGCCGGCAGCAGTACCAGCGCGTCGCTGGTAAATGAAACCTACCATTTGCGGGAAACCAAAACCAGCACATTTCAGTACAGCCTGGCTCCACCAGCCACTCTTGCCAATTACAATCTGCAAGTAGACGCCAAACTGGTAGGCAGCGATCCAAAGGCAGGATTGGGAGTTTTGTTTGACGTAAAGTGCACCAGTCCCTGTTCCAGCTTAAATTCAAAGGATTTTTATCGATTTTATATTTATCCTCAATCGGGAACCTGGAAACTGGATAAATCTTACGGCTCAGATTGGTCAACCTTAAAGTCAGGAACAATTACCCAAATTCCTCTAAAACTAAAAGTGGAGAGAAATACGACTCTAAGCGGCATTAAAATCTATTATTCGACCGGTGGCGACTGGCAATTAATACTGTCCAAAAGTGATGGAGATATAAAAAATGGGAGGGTAGGGCTCTTGGTGGTAAGTTCCTCTCAAACTAGTGCCACCAAAACGGCAGAAGCTGAATTTGATAATTTTATGGTTAGCAGCATACCAACTGCTACAGCTTCCCCCACATCTACAGCCTCTGCTACTCCAACTGCCACCGCTTCATCTTCCCCCACCGCCACTCCCACACAAACACCGACTTCTACAGCCTCACCTACCCCTACCGGACAAAAGCAATCGATGGAATTTTGGATTAATTTTGGCGGAGTAACCGGGGGTAATGCCGATGGGGCTAAAATATTGTTAAGATTCAAAAGTAATGATGGCACAATTGATCAACAAATTACTACGCCCTTAGTTACTCATTGGTCGGATGTAAATAACGCCTACATAGCCACTCTGGAGTTAACCAGTAATTTCTTGCCTTCGGGCAAGACATATACTGTTTATGTTAAAGGTGAAAAACATCTATCGACCAAGTTTTGTACAGAAACCGGACAAAATACCAGATGCACCACTAACGGAACAATCACCTTCCCGGCACCGTTAGCCAATGCACTCACCAAGATTTATTCCTTCGCTAACTATCCCCTGCCACCGGGTGATTTACCACCCCAGGATGGTGTAGCCAATACCAATGATTATCAAAAAATTCAGGCCTTGATGGGGACATCCTGTGATACCCAAACAGCCACTGATTTATACACTGCCGATTTAAATTACGATGGTTGTGTAAACATTAAGGACGCGCTTCTCATGAGACAAACACTGGAAACCCGGTATGACGAAAACTAAAGTCCTGACTGCCCTAATTGGTTCTCTGATTATCCTCTTTGCTGCTGGGTCCCAATTAGTGGCTCAAGCTGCCCCCAGACTTTATCTGGATCCGGCAACCAGAACCACCAATAACGGCAGCGATTTTCAGATTAATCTGGATATTGATGCCGAGACAAAGTCAGTTACCGGAGCAGAGGCCTCTCTTATCTACCCGGCAGCGGATTTCGATCTGAAATCTATCACCGACGGCGGATTCTTTACTGATTTTTCAGTTCCCACAAAGGCAAACGGCAAGATAGACATCCGCGGATATTTTGCCCAAACTTTTACCTCCAAAAGCGGTAGTGGAACTTTTGCAGTTTTGACTTTTACCGCCAAAAAAGATTCAGGGACGGGAATCGTGGCTTTTGTCTGCAGCGGTTCCGGAAATGATACTTTTATTCTGGATACTGAGGTAAATAATATCTTGTCCTGCGGTAGTTTAAACCAAACCAACCTAACTTACTCTTCATCCGGTCAAAGTACTGCCACACCAGCTCCGACCAATAATAATTCCAGTAGTTCCACTGCCACCCCTAATACCTGCGGAGGTACCTGCGGGTCCGATGTTAACTGCCAGTCCGGATATTTTTGCTATACCGGCTATTGCCGCAACCCTGCTTGCCCGAGTTCCACAA
>JBEKGU010000039.1:0-4282 GCA_050012635.1 Candidatus Microgenomates bacterium
GTATTCCTGATTGGCATAAAAGGTTCTTAACTTAATTAAGTTCCTAACAATATCGATTGTAGGATTTGAAATTTCGTGGCTGATAGGTATTTCCGGGGTCATTAGAAGCATAAAAAGCCACAGGGGAGATCGCCATCCAAATACCACTTGTTTTGATATTTGACGATTTTGATAGTTTGGCCGGAGCTTAACTTGCAAGTGCCATAGGTATCAGTTTTTTCTAAGAGTTGGGTACAGCCCCTGAAGGCATAATAGTTTTCAAAAGTACTGTGGGCTTTTCGTAAATAAACGACCTGGTATACTCCAAAAGAGACAGCAACTGTGACTAATAGGAGGAAAATAATTAGTATTTTCCTCTTCATTGCTTAGACTTTTCCTTGAAGCGTTCCCCTAGTTTCCTACCGGCCTTTTCCATCTTTTCCCCCAATCTTTCCCATTTTTCTCTTCTTGCGTTCCTTCTCATGAGTAAACTCAGGCCAAATAAAATGATAATACTTGGCCAGATAATCGACCAAATCTCTGAGCCCACCAGACCCATATTCTGCATTAGAAGCACCAGGCCAATGATAATAATTATTAATCCGAAAAACATACTTCATTTAATATAACAAAAGCTAGTATTTTTGGCAAGCTGTATAATGATAGAGTGCTAAAAGGATTTAAGGAATTCATTTTGAAGGGTAATGTGGTTGATTTGGCGGTAGGGGTGGTGGTGGGAGTTGCCTTTGGAAATGTGGTTTCGTCTTTGGTTAAAGATTTAGTTACACCCTTAATTGGTGCCCTCGGAGGAACACCGGACTTTTCAGGGATTTCTTTTGTAGTGAATCACAGTAAATTTATGGTGGGGGATTTTATCGGTTCGTTTATTTCTTTTTTGACGATTTCGGCCATAGTTTATTTTGCTGTGATGCTGCCAATGAACAAAATAACAGAAAGGTTAAGAAAGGGTAAAAGCGAGGATCCAACTGAAAAAGTTTGCCCCGAATGCCTAAGTTTAATCCCCATAAAGGCCAAAAGGTGTAAATTTTGTACGGCTGTGGTGGGGAAATAACCCCTTTTAGGTGACGATCTCGGTGGTACTTAGTTCTTGGAGCTTGGCGACAAGCTCCTTTGTTGAATAGACGGAAGTATCAACTTGTTTATTTTCAAAGATTCTTAAGCCCTCGATAATTCTTCTAGCCTGTACCGCCTCGTCTTTTCTCAAATTCTTAATTTTTATTTCATTTTCCATGAAGGTTTTAGAAACAATAACCAGTTGGGCAAAAAAGGGGGCTGTGTTGATAAAGATATTGGAAATGTCTTTTATATCCACGCTATGAACCTGGGAGGACAGAAAAAAGTTGCGGGTAATGATCGTAACTCTGCCTTCCTCAATATTAATGGTGTCGGCTAGCAATTTAATAGGGAACCCGTATGAGGAGATGGATGCCAGTATCCGGTTAGATTTCCTCACCAAATTTACCACCTGTTGAGTGTCCGCTTGTCTTTGCACGGTACCAATCACTACACTCCCGCTTTGATTAATCATCTAATTAACCCTAATCCAATAACCCCCATAATAATTAAATAAATGGCAATAAGATAATTAAGAAATTTGGGAAACAACAGGATTAATATTCCGAAGACCAGCGAAGTCAGGGGAGTAATATTTGTAATAGAAAGGCTCATATATTATCACCTCCTTTCAAACAGGCTAAGAAACTTGTTGTTCACCGGAAAGTACCCGGATCAATTTAACAATTCCCCAAGCCAAAACAGCATAGACAATCAGGGCGACGATGGTTGACGGTTCAAGAACCGAAGTGGTTACTAAACCCTGGGTATACCCCTGGTGGAAAATCCCCTGAAAAGGAAGAATAAAGATTCCGGTTAAGCCATAGATCAAACCTACAAAAGCGCTATAAATGTTGGCACCGGCTAATTTGAGAATTAGACGGAAAGCCAAAAGTATTTCCAGCGCTCCGAAAAAGAAATAAACTAAATATTCAACCGTCTGGGAATTGGTAGCTTTGGTGACAACCGGAGAATTCACGATCGGTTTCCCGTTATTTTCCTGGTTAGTAGTTATAGTTTCTTTAACAATTTCTGCCATATTTTTTCACTTCCTTTCAGATTTCAGTTTTACTAATGATTGTTTTATCAGGTAAGTATCTAGTCAAAGCTTTTTCTACAAGAGCAGTCAAACTTAAGTCTTCGACAATAGCCTGAGCTCTGGCATGCTTAGAGAGAGAAGGGTTAAGGAAGAGGGTAATCCGTTGCTTGTTACTGGGATTGTAAGTTGACATACTTCACATACTACAACCAGTTGTACTACTTGTCAAGTACCGGCTTTTATCGGTGCGGCTTGAAGCACAAAACGGGTGGAGTCCAGGAGTCCGTCACAAGTATAAAGAGTTAGTACTTCGCTCGGGGTTGCTAAAGTAATGCTCACATCATTGGCCTTGACGGTTTTTTTGCTATAAACTTTATAAAAATATTCCTTTCCGTCCGCTGTTATTACTTTCACTATTGCTCCCATGCTTACATATGGAAGGGAACCAAATGTAACTCTTAAATTGTGCCCATAAATAACAATATTTCCATTTTCCCCGGGGTTGGCTGAAAGATCTAAATGCGAAGCTCCTGTTTGTGGAGTTAGCCAAACTCCATTTACAATTTTGCCCTCTGTAATAGGAAGGTCTATTTTGATTCCGCTAATCACCAGCCTCACCGGGTTTGGTTTTGAATGAAGAGGGGATGGTGTTTCTTTATTGGTTTCGTTGACAGTAACCTGCGGCTGCCTGGAATTTATAAAAAATAAGTAAGCGCCGAACAAAGCTATTGCCAATCCGACAACAATAAGAATTCTGAGGAGAAACTTTTTAAAAAGAACTTTTTTTGAGGGCATAAAAAGATACTAAAGTTATACCCGTACCGAGAAGCACTAACATTAATCCCAACTTGGAATTGCTTGATCCTGTTGAAGCCAAAGTAGATGCACCCAAAACCTGCCCGGTGCTTGTCATTCCTTCTCCGGTAAGTTTTGCTCCTCCAAAATTTCCTACAGAGCAATTGTCTGTGGCTGCGATTCGAACCCAGATGGGAAGGTTTGCCGGGAGAGCATTGATGGTAGTTGAGAATCCGGTGACGGTGGTACTGTATAACCACTTTCCGTTTTCGGTACCGTATTGGATGTTAAACGTATCTGTCCCTGAATATGGACCCCAACTGATAAAGATACTTGTGGGGCTGACTCTTCTTGATTCTATTATGTTTGGGGTAACGTAATTGAGAACTGGACAAACACTAGAAGATGACCCACCGGAATTAGAGTTTGAACTAGTGGTAGAAGAGGATGAGTTTGGGGCAGGAGTAGGGGTGGAAACAGGCGTTGGGTTAGTGGCAGCCCCGGCGCAGGTCGGTCCAGAAATGGTATTGGCGTCCAATGTCACTTCACCGGTTTGCGCCAGGGCTCGACCGTTCAATGTTGCACCATTACGCAGCCAGACGGACGTGAGTGCCAAAATATTTCCTATAAATGAAGTTGTTGTTTCGAGAGTCGCGGAGCTGCCAACTCTCCACCATACATTACAAGGGTCACCACCGGTAACGGATGAACCGGTTGATGTAGTAAGTCCTGACACGGTTTTGAAAATCCAGACGCCGGACCCAGTGAGGTTTAAATTTTTAGTCAGTAAGAAGCTACCAGCGGAGCAGTAAACACCCGGTACGAGAGGAGAAAGTAAAGTTAAGTCCTGCCCGTCTGCATAATTATAATCGCAACCCTGGTCGAGAGTGCCAAATGCACTAAGGTTATCAGCTTGAGCATCTATAGCACTCTGAGTATTGGATTGTGTTGTGCCTGGATTGACAGTACATGGACCAGGAAAGCCAGTGATTGATGTACCTGTAGAGACACCAACATTTCCAGTAATATTAGTCGCACCCGTACAGGTTACTGTCTCGTGGCCCAAAACTGAGTAACTACCCGCCGCGCCAAGGCTTGGAGACGTGGCTGCAAATACCGGTGACGGAATTGTAAAAAAGGCAGAGATCAAAAAGACGAGAGGAACAAGAGCCGATAATGCTAGGAACTTTGTCCTAGAATTTGTCATACTTCACATAGTACAACTAATTGTAGTACTTGTCAAGTAGGTGGGTGACGTTGCTTTAAGACTTCATCAATCAAAAAAACTTGGTTTTGGCGGAGAAGGGGCAGTTTGTCTTGGGCGAAGAAACCATATTCAGAAATTTCGTGATTTGGAGTGAAGTCACCGCCAATCAAGACACCAGTGTAGCACAT
>JBEKGU010000040.1:0-4251 GCA_050012635.1 Candidatus Microgenomates bacterium
GGAATCCTCATAATATTATTTTCAGCATTTAATGGCTTCCAGTTGATTATTAAACAGGCTCAACCGGTTCAGTTTTTCACTTTGGCCAGCACAAATTCTGAAATTCCGTTAAACCTTGGTGGCACTCAGGTTAATATTAATCCCTCATCTTTATTTGATTCTCTCGGCCTGTCAGGAACAACTATCAGCTTCACCTTGAATTTGGTCTTCCATTTACTGATCCTCGGATTTATAGCCAAAATGGGTTTCCATTTGGCCTCAGTCGGAAGCATGCTGGTCCGGCCGATAATTGTTGACATAAAATCCAAAGAAGGTATTATTAAGGGTAGCGAGTAATTATCAAGAGTGCGGTGAAGGAACTAGCCTAATGATCCGTCAACAACCTCCGGAAAAGCCGCCGGGAAGGTGCTAAATCTAGTCCTGAGCGGGAATCAAAGGAGAAGATAAAGGTTATGCTTAATTTTAAAACTTACACCGTTGAGTCAGTTACTTCCGGACACCCCGATAAAATCTGCGACCAAGTTTCCGATGCAATTCTGGATGAGTGTTTAAGACAAGATCCCCAAAGCCGGGTGGCTATCGAATCCTTCGGTAGTCACGGATTATTTGTGATTGGAGGAGAAGTAACCACCAAAGCCAAATTTGATGCCGGAAAAATCGCTCAATCGGTTTACCGCAAAATAGGCCATAAGGACAAACTCAGAATAATTACAAATATTGTGCGACAATCACCGGACATTGCCATGGGGGTGGATACCGGCGGAGCCGGGGACCAGGGAATCATGTATGGCTACGCGACCGATGAAACTCCGGAATTCCTTCCTAAGGCAGTTGTTTTAGTCCATAAACTTACTTTAGGGTTAGAAAAATTGAGGAAAAGCGGTCAAATCAAATGGCTGTTGCCTGACGGTAAAGCCCAAGTAACCATCAAAAACGGTAAAGTCAAAACAGTTTTAGTTTCAGCCCAACACCAAAAAAGTGTCAAGCATAAGGAAATTGAAGAAACCTTAATTAAAAAACTGATTAAACCAATAATCGGTGATCTAAAAAATGTTAACGTCTTGGTTAACCCTACCGGAATGTTTTCCGTGGGAGGGTTTTATGGAGATACGGGTTTAACCGGAAGGAAAATCATGGTTGATACCTATGGAGGCATATTCCCCCACGGAGGAGGATGTTTTTCCGGCAAAGATCCGTCTAAAGTAGACAGGAGCGGAGCCTATATGGCGAGATTTGCTGCCAAAAATATAGTTGCCAAAGGGTTAGCCAAAAAGTGTCTGGTGTCCGTTTCTTACGCTATCGGACGTGCAGAACCCTTAATGCTGGAGGCAATAGATGAAAACGGTAAAAGTTTGGATAACTATCTAAAAAAGAATTTTGATTTTAAACCTAAAGCCATCATCAAAAAATTAGATTTACTTCGTCCCATTTATCAAGCTACCGCCTCTTACGGCCATTTTGGTCGATTAGGATTTCCCTGGGAGGATACAGAAAAAGCTACCGGATAGCGTCGCTTCAGGTAAATTAATGTCACCATTATTAAAAACGGAGGCGGTTCCGCCATCAAGATTCATGGCATCAGCAATTTTAATATTTTTATCCTCTTCGAATTGCTTCAATAAATCAGGTAAATCTACCAATGACGGACCAACATAAACCGAGTCGGGGTTATAGAAAACAATAAAAATGGTTTGATTATCTCCGGTTGTAGCCACAATTAACCGCCGAGCCTGCTCATCACGGATCAGTTTTAACTGCTGGAATATTCCATTTTCAATAAGAAGCGGACCTGCCTGTAAAGCCAAACGTAATTCATCCTGAGGAATATCACGGGTAATCCTGGGAGTTTTAAAATCATTAATTGAATAAATGGCATTAAATAAATCTGAATTTCGGAAATCAGCAATTTTAGAATTTTGGGCAATAACCAGGCCCAGGGGTTTATTTTCGGGAGAATAGAACCCACCACTTACTATTGAGGAACAACCATACCGACCTTCCGCCATCTGTGCCGTTAATTTTTCCTGGTAATTAGGATAAAGAACGATTCGATCCGAATCAGGCACTAAAAACCAAGAAGAAGCAGTTTGGGGAACGGTATCTTTGGTCTCACCCAGAACCCGAGATTTTTCCGGTACGGCCTTTTTTTCTTTTAGAGAACCCGCAAACCAAACTCCAATCGCCACAACCAAAATTAGAATTGGGAAAATAAATTTAAATTTAGGTTTCATTTATTAAAATAAACTGTCCTGCCTGCCGGCAGGCAGGGTTTGTGCCTGATCACGGTAGGAAAAATCCAAATCCACTTTCCGGGCCGTGTTCCAGTGGTCTTTAAACATTAAATAATTATTAGCCAAAACAAAATCGTAAATTTCTTTAGTAATCCGCACATCTTCCTCACAGTATTTTTTTAATAGCGCCAAACTTTTGGGATCGCCCCTATGCCAATACTTAATAGCATTAGCACCTGAATCTATTTTATACCTGCCCAGGGTTTCTTTAGCTATAGCATCCAAACTTACCCTGTGCCCGGCTATCCGTTTCACCTGATCCAAAATATCAAAGTGGGGGAGCCGGGAAAAATTTGCGGGGGCACAAGGTTTAAGAGCCGGGACGTCAAACTTAAGAGAATTAAAACCGATTATGCGGTTGGCCTTGGCAAAAATTGGCCACATGTCAGCAAAATCCTTTTCCCAAAAACTGGTCATCTTCCCTCGGATTTCCCCCATCTGCCCATCTAACTCCCTTTCATACAGGGACACAATCGATACTCCCAATAAGGCCGGATTTTTGTCCTCCACATCATCAAAAAATTTTTTCGTCTCCACATCAAAAATAACTTCATAAATCATACCCATATATTATAACCCTTGCGTGTTTTCGCAACGATAACCCCCCTTGTTTTAGCTTCGCTAAGAGGCTAAAATTAACCTGGTTATTATGGATATAGGCAAGATTCGACGCGTTGAAATTACAAACGAACTTCAGAAAAGTTACCTGGATTACGCAATGAGTGTTATTGTTTCCCGGGCGCTTCCCGACGTCCGGGATGGCCTGAAACCGGTACACAGGAGAATCCTTTATGCGATGCATTTGATGGGACTAATGCCATCTTCTGCTTTCACTAAATCAGCTAAAGTTGTAGGAGAAGTTCTGGGTAAATATCATCCGCATGGGGATATGGCAGTTTATGATTCGATGGTCAGGATGGCCCAAACTTTTTCCATGCGTTATCCCTTAATTTTTGGCCAGGGCAACTTCGGTTCGGTTGACGGTGATCCTCCAGCAGCTATGCGGTATACCGAGGTTAAAATGTCTAAAATCTCGGAAACTATTTTGACCGATATCGAAAAGGAAACTGTTGACTTTACCGATAACTTTGACGCTACATTAAAAGAGCCAACTTATCTCCCGGCACTCCTTCCCAACTTACTGCTAATGGGATCGGAAGGAATTGCCGTCGGAATGGCCACTAAAATTCCCCCCCACAATTTAAAAGAAGTAGTTGATGCCATCGTTGAAACAATCAAGCGGGGCAGGGTAGTTACCGAAGCCAAAACCCAGATTGCCCAAACGGATTTTGTGATTAAGAAAATTAACTTGGTAGCCTCAGGTGCCGAAAAGGGTTTTACCGAAAAAGAAGTCAATCCTACCGCTGTTAATTTTGAAAGTGACATTGCAATTGAAGATTTAATTAAATTTATTCCCGGCCCGGATTTCCCCACCGGGGCCACAATTCATGACGGAAATTCCTTAGTTGAGATCTATGCTACCGGCAGAGGCAAAATTACCGTCAGGGGTATCGCCGAAATTCAAGAAGGTACGAAAGGAAGACAACAGATTGTAATTTCCGAAATTCCATATCAGGTTAATAAGGCCGAATTGGTAGTTAAAATTGCCGACCTGGTTAAAGAAAAAAAGGTAGTCGGTATTGCAGATCTGCGGGATGAATCGGACAAGGACGGTATGAGGGTAGTGGTGGAGTTAAAAAGGGATGCCAAACCCAAATCGGTTCTAAATAATATTTATAAACACACCAAATTGCAAACCACCTTTCCGGCCAATTTTGTAGCTTTGGTAGATGGCACTCCTCACACCCTTAATCTTAAACAAATTCTGGTCGAATATATTAGGCACAGACAAAAAGTTATCATCCGCAGAACCATCTTTGAATTAACCGAAGCCAAGAAAAGAGCTCATATCTTGGAGGGCTATAAAATAGCTTTGGATAATTTGGATGCCGTCATTAAA
>JBEKGU010000041.1:0-4210 GCA_050012635.1 Candidatus Microgenomates bacterium
TCCCCGACATAGCCCTTTCAAAAAAGAGCTCCTGCATACTTTTTACTTCTTCTAAAAAGGAAAATAAGTCAGCGCAAGCCGTCATATCGGAAAATTCCGGGTTCTTAAAAATATTAGCATATCCCGCTTGCCACATCTTGCCCTCGTCAATCACTGTCACAGCCAAATTCTTTGTCCGGTCAGCTAGGGCATGAGTTGCCTCATCCAAAAGATTATCTAAATTATTCCTTGAATCCCAAACTTCTTCTTTAGTTTTAACTTCGTCAGCCAAACTCATCTGCCTTTCTTCCATCAGCTGGTCAATATAAAACTTCATGGCCATGGGCGTCGGGACTCTTCCGGCTGAGGTGTGCAGTTGCTTCAAATAGCCGCTTTTGGTTAAAGTCGCCATTTCATTTCTGATTGTGGCAGGTGAAACTCCCAAATTAAATTTTTTATCCAAATTCTCTGATCCCACGGCGCCGGCCGTGGCAATATATTCGTCAATCAAAGCTTTTAGAATTTGTGTTTGTCTGGCTGTCAGTCCGTCTACCATGGTATTAGCAGTATCTTACCCCGAGTGCTAACCGATGTCAAGAGGAATTTATTCGCTGCCAGTGTCGGAAGTGGTGGGGGTAATAGGTTCGAGCTCTTTTTGCATGGGTGGAATATTCTTTTTATGGGTCAGGGCCCGTCTAATCATATAAATAAAATAAGTCAGCTCTTTTGATTTTAAAAGAAAAGATACCAGAATATAAAAAACAAAGCCAACGAATACCACAAAAGCAGTTAAAATCATCAAATTAACCGTATATCGGGTATCTAAAACAAACTTTTCAAAATGAATTGACTCAAAAGCCCCAACTTTACCCAGGAAAGAAAGTTTTCTTATCCATGCCCACTCGTCAAAAAACTTTAAAACGAAATACATTGCCCCTCCCGAAATCAAAGAAGCAACGGTAATTTTTACAGTTGGCAATAAATTTTTTAATGTTTCTCTGTCACTAATTCTATTATTTAAAGTGATAAAGAGAATGACAGTTTGAATGAATGAAGCGATAGAAAAGCCCGCTGCCAATCCCCAAACATCAACTCTTAATACCCTGATCATTACAAAATCAGCAACAACGTTTAGAACTATCGAACAAATGGAAATAATAACCGGCGTCTTGGTATCATGCATAGCATAGAAACCCCTCGCAAGAAGAGAATTAGCAGTTTGGAAAACCACACTTAGGGCAAAAGCCGATAAAACCAGGCTTGTTTGGACCGTTGATTCCCAACTAAAAATAGCGGTTCCGTAAACCAGTCTGATAACCGGAATTCTTAAGACCAGAAGAGCCGTTGCTACGGGAGCAACAAAAAAACTCATCTGATTCAATGAATTAAAGAGGGTTTTTTTGAACTCTTTCATATTGTCCGTTTGCCGGGATAAGGTTGGGAGAGCAGCTTTAGCAATCGAAGTACCAAAAAGACCCACCGGTAAAAGTTGCAGGGTATTACCGAAAGTTAAATAGGTATAAGCAGCGGTAGAAATAAATGAAGATAAAAATAATTCAACAGTTTTGGTAACTTGCAAAAAGGAAACTTCAATCAATCGTGGGAAAGCTAACTTAGCGATATTTTTAACTTCCGGTGTTAATTTTATTTTACCCTTAAAACGGAAGCCCAGACGGGTAGCTAACGGCAACTGAATAGCAAAATGGGAAGCGGCTCCAATTACCACTCCTATCGCCGGAGCCATAATACCCAGCTGTTTAGCAAAAAGTACGGTTCCTAAAATAATGCCAATGTTATATAAAAGAGGAGCCAACGCAGGAATCAAAAATCGCCGCAGTGACTCCAAAACCCCCGTTAACACGTAGCTCACCACAAAAAAACCCTGAGCCGCAAAAATAACCCTGGTTAAGATAACAATTTGTCCTCGATCAACCTCGGGATACCCGGGAGCCAGGACACCATAAAGTTGATTGGCAAAAATAATAATAAGAAGGGCAAAAATGGCAAAGATGATGAGACCAATGTTCGTAACATAGGCCGCTGTTTCCCAAGCCTGTTTTCGGCCAATCTTAAGCGATTTGGTAAATACCGGAACAAAGGCTGAGGAAAAAGTGCCGAAAACCAAAACCTCAAAAAGGGTGTCCGGTAATCTAAAGGCAGCGAAAAAAAGTGACAGAATATCAGCATTAAAAAAGTTAGCCAAAACCCGCTGGCGAACAAGCCCCAATACACGGGAGGCTACAATCATAATCATAATTAAGGCCGCAGCCGACAACACTGTGTTTTGTTTAGAGAAGAATAATTTTTTGCCCCTTTCAACTAATCTGTCTACCATAGAATTGAATAAATAATTATTTTAGATTATACTCGCGGTATGCCGGTTACCAAAACAGCAAAAAGAGCCCTCAGAAGCTCCAAGAAAAAGGGGCAAATTAATTCCAAAGTTTTATCGACTCTGGAAATTGCCATAAGAGCAGCTAAAAAGAGCCCAACCGCCAAAAATACCCAAAAAGTTATCAGCCTAACTGACCGGGCGGCTAAGAGCAAGGTTATTCACAAAAACAAGGCTGACAGAATTAAAAAAGCTTTCTCCAAGAAGATGCCTGTGGTTAAGAAATAATCCGCTTTAATTAGTCTCCTACTTTGTGCTAAAGTTAGTGAATATGTCTGCCCGAAAATTTTCGAATCGGATCAATCTTCTGCCGGCCACAGAATTTGCCTCTTCAACTTGGGGAAGGGTTTTGGCTTGGGCTCTGTCCGGTTTCAGAGCCATTGTAATTGTGACCGAGATGATAGTTATGTTGGCTTTTATGTCACGGTTCTGGCTGGATGCCAGATCTAATGATTTAAACGATTCCATCAGACAAAAAAGCGGCGTGATCACTGCCTGGGCAGATTTCGAAAAAGAATTTAAAAATACCCAAAAAAGATTAGATATTTTTACCCAGGTTTCTGCCGGATCCGATATTGCCTCCTCAACATTGACAAAAATCACCTCTTATCTGCCGGATGACATTACTCTTACCAGCTATTCCTTTACACCGGATCAAGTTGAAATTAAAGGCTACTCTGCCTCGGAAATATCCATTGCCCAATTAGCCTCCAATTTAAAAAATAATAACCAATCGTTTTCTAGCCTGTCAATCCAAAGCGTCGATACAGATTCAGAAAATCCAGCTCTATTAGATTTCGATATAAAGTTTAATTTAGTTAGAAAGGCGGCAAGCTGATATGGCCATGGGTTGGAAAAAACAGTATTTCAGATATAAAGATTTTTTCCTGAATATCTCCCTCCTTTATAAACGCAGGGAAGATGTCAGGATGTTTTTAGAAATTATGCTATCATTGGCCACCGTAACCGTCTTTTCCGTATTTGCCCTAAGGCCCACCATTTTAACTATTTCGCAACTTATCAAAGATAATAAGACTAAAGAGGATATTGTCACCAAATTGGACGAAAAGGCTCAAGCCCTAACTACCGCCCAAAATGTTTACCAGCAGGAAACTGATAACATTCCTGCCATTAAATACGCCATTCCCGACCAGCCTAATGTTGACAGTTTAATTCGTCAAATGGAACTGCTGGCAGCCCAGGATTCGGTAAATGTATTAAATTTTATGGTCGAAGGGGTTATTTTGGTCGGAAAAACCCAGGCTCCGGCTGCCGATATCACTCTAAGTTCTTTTCCGGCCGACAGCGGTAGCGTCTCTTTTTCGATTACCGTTACCGGAGATTATCCTTCTTTGTTTACCTTTGAAAAAGGGTTAGAAAGTTTACGCCGGCCGATAGTAACAGATTCCGCTAAAATCTTTACGATGGCAACAGAAACCGGAAATAGTCAAAATTTGAGTATCACGGGCAGAGCACCTTATTTATTAAATAAATAAAATGAAACTTAAAACACCACGTTTCTTAATAATAATAATTCTGACAGCCATCACCAGTATCTTCTGGATTTTTTTCGGCGTCTACCGTATTTTTACTGCTAAACCTTCACCCCCCATTGCGCCCGAAATACTGGAAACGGTAACTCCCACCTTAGATAAAAATGCAGTTGCGGCTATAGCCGGGAGGTTATATATTGAAGAGGGTTCGGTAGCCACACCAACAGCCAGCCCAAGCGCAAATGAACAATAATGTTAGGTAATATATGAAACAAAAAAATAAAATTCCAACTTTCATCGCCCTCTTTTTATTAATTGCCGGCATTGTTGCCGGAATTTTTTTAGT
>JBEKGU010000042.1:0-4173 GCA_050012635.1 Candidatus Microgenomates bacterium
TTCCTTTAGGGAAATGACCATCCGGCTTATCATTTAGAGGAATTATTTCTATGGGTAAATTTCCCAACTCTACAATCCTTCTAAAGACAATTCCTGCGAAACCGAAATTCGGATCTATGACGACTTTCAGAGGTTTAATTTTAGAAGAGTCGATCCAGGACAAAATATATTTCGAGTAATCATCTAAAATTGTATCTATTTTCCTAACCGTGCCTTTTTTATTTGCTATTTGGCTTACGCCATTTACTATATAGTCTCTGATGTCCCCTATTCCACTTTCTAGTGTCATAGGAATTACATTTTCCCTTACCATCTTAAATCCATGCCATTCCGGAGGATTATGCGAAGCCGTAACCTGGATGCCTCCCGCAGCCTTGTAATTTCCCACACCGAAATAAAGCATATCAGTCGACATCCATCCCACATCCATAACGTTAACTCCACTGTCTACTAAACCTGCAATTACTTTTAGTTTAAGTTCCTCGGAATGAAGACGCACATCATGACCGACCAACACTTCTCCATGTGGTTTAACTACACCTGCGTACGCTAACCCAATTTGATACCCTAGATTGTCGTCTATTTGTGTCGGGTACACGCCTCGGATGTCGTAGGCTTTAAAAACAGAAGTATCAATATTCATAACTGATAAGTTATTTTATCTTCTTGATGATCAGTAGGTCAAGGGAATCTAATAATTCTCCTTGAGAGGTTTTGGCCTTGATGTCTATTTCGGCTAAATCGCTGATTATTTCCTTTAGCAAACCTTCTGAAAACCTGAAAGCTTGCCTTTCCAGTTTGTCTACTCGCCAGGATGGATATGGAATATCTGAAGGGCTAATTTTAACCCAATAAAGGTCACGTAAGGTTTTACCTAACAGGGTGAAAATAAACTCGATTGGTTCATGTTCAACTATTTGGTGTAATAAACTTAGGCACTCGGCAGAATTTCCGGGAAAAAACGAATCCAGAAAGTTAAAAATACTTTTTGGCAGTATAAATTCTTCGATTTTTTTAGCAGTGGGTAGCGATTTAATGAAGGTATCGCTAATTTTGTCACTGCTATAGATAATTAAATTACCGGTGAGCTTACTTATTGTTTTATTATCAATCAATTTAAGATTTTTAAGTAAATATAAATTTTGTCTACCAAAAAGACTTTGAGTCCGAATGGTTTGGTTAAAATCCTTTTCTATATTTATTATTTCCCAATTTTTGTTTTTGGCTTTATCTAAATAAAGTTGAAGCCTGCCATAACTTTTTAGCGAGTATTCTCCGTGAATTATAAATATGTCCATTATCGGTTATTAAGACTGATTAATCTTTTGACTTTGGTATAAGCGACTAGTCGCTTGACTCGGTTGTAAAAATTGCGCTTACCCCGTCTTATATGTGGAACTAGAGCACCGGAGAAATTATTGGGAATATGGGCAATTTCATGGAGTAAAACACTATCCTTATCTTTTTCCGGTAAATAATCAAATTTCTCTGATATGACCTCAATTACATAGGCGGGTTTTTGTCTAAGAGCTAGCTGCCAAATTTTGCTGAATCCCCAAATTCTGGCTATAGCTCTGGTTCTGGCTGAGGTGGATCTAAAACAGAAAATCCTAACTTTATTAAAACCGACATTATCCAACTTGTCCAACAAAACCCCAACTCTTTTTTTAACATCGGGAGCATCCTGCCAATCAATGCCTCTATTTCTATTGTACTTTAAAGACTTCTGCACCTTCCTTAACCTGCCTTTCGGTCTTTAATCCTATCACATCACCCTTATCCGCGGAATCCTTTCTTTGGTGCTCAACCTGAATCGACTCTATTTTTTGTTCAAATAAATCCTCACCACCGCGGACAAATTTAATCGTGTCTCCGACAGAAACAGGGTTTAGAACTTCAACTATAGCCACCCCTATCTTGTCATAGTAATGTTTCACCAGGCCAACTTTATAATCTGACACTTTTATTCACCCCCTCTCCTTAAATGATATGCATGGCATAAGGCCACTGCAAGTGCATCGGCTGAATTATCAAAATGAGTTTTACCGTGATTTTTGCTCCTGACTTTGGCACCCAAAATTTTTCTGACTGACTGCTGAACCATTTTTTTGTCGGCCCGGCCACTCCCCGCTACCATTTTTTTAATTGTCCCCGGAGCATACTCAACTATATTTACCTTGTTCTTAGCAGCCGTAAAAATAATTACTCCAATGGCCTGTCCCACGCTCATAGCAGTTTTAGCATTTGTGGCAAAAAATAATTTCTCGATAGCGATTATATCCGGTTTAACTTTTTTAATAAGGGCTGAAAACTGCTTATTTATATCAATTAACCTATCTCCAGCTTTGCCGTCCTTGTTTGTGGAAATTAGGCCAAAGGAGAGTGCATCAAAAACTCCATTTTCAACACTCAAGACTCCAAAACCCGTTGTAGCCGTCCCCGGATCAATTCCTAACACAATCATAAGTCCATTATATGCTTTTTACAGAAAACAAACCTAGCGCATTATAAGTAGTTTCCTGAATTATTTTCTCTACTGGCAGTTTTTTAATTTCCGCAACTTTGGTAACGATGTATTTAATATTTTTAGGTTCGTTATATGCAGGTTTTGGCTTTGCAGATCGAAAAGGCTCAGGTAATAAATATGGAGAGTCGGTTTCTACTACTAAAAGCTCCAGGGGAACTTTTTGAATAAAGCTCTGTTTTGTCAGATCATAGGTAATATCGCCGTCAACACCGATAAAATATGTATGCTTTTCGGCAAATTTTAATAAATCTAAGTTTGGCTCACAGCAGTGAAACACCAGTTTACCGGAAAAGTTTTCGGCGCCCATATTTCTAAGTACAGTTAAAACATCATCAGCTGCCTGGCGGTTATGCAGGATTACTGACTTATCGTATTTAATGCTCAGCTTTAGAGATGCTTCTAACAACTTTTTTTGAATTCTGGAGGGGGAAACAAAACGATAATAGTCCAAGCCAACTTCACCGATTGCGGATATTCCCTGGTGCTGTTCAAGAAGTGAATTAAGTTCAGATATAATTTCCTCAAAGCCAATTTTCTCGATATCTTTCGTGGGGTGAAAACCAACAGCTGAATACACATTTTCAAAATCTTCTGCAATTTCATTGGCTTTTTGGCTGGATTTGATCTCGAAACCGGGGACTAAAAAGTATTTGACATCATTCTCTCTAGCAGAATTAATGATAGGCACAAGATCATCCGGAAATTCTATTGAGTTCAAATGACAATGGGTATCAAACACTAATAATTTACAAACTGGAGTATTTTAGCTTTGGATTTAAGATCAGTAATCCAGGTAGTATATTCTGTGGACATTTTTTGTTGGAACAGTTGATCTTTTATTTGACTGGTGACATCAGTCAACTTAACGGTTTTGCTCACATTATCCTTAAAGTATTGCAAATTACTGTCAAAATAATCTTTGACCTCGGCATCGGTAATTTGAATTTTAGGTGAAAGAATAGCCTCGACACTTTTTTGGACAATTATTTGTTCCTTCAAATCATCCATTGTCATATTTTTGCTGGCAAGAGCGTCATTTAACGTTGTTTTTTGCTGTGTAAGTAAATTTTTGACATTATCGATCTCTGCATTGACTTGGTCCGTGGTAATTGTAATTTTTTGCTTTTTGGCTTCTTCTAAAATAAGATCCTTTTCAATGAGACTGTCCAAAACAGTTTTACCGTCCTGCTTTTCCAGCTCACTAATTACTTCTAGGCGGGTAATCGGTTTTCCGTTAACTACGGCCGCAACCAAATAAACTTTGCCGAAATACAAACCACTACCAACGACTGCGAGGATAACAACTATAATTCCGACCTTGACACTAATTCTTCCCGGTTTAGATTTAAAAAACTTTTTTATATTTTTAAATACTTTCTTCATATCGTTCATAATACCACACTCATAAACTTTCCGCCATGTCCCGGATAAATCACAATATCCTTATTAAGTTTTTTTATTTTATCGATAGATTTCTCGAGTGTCAACAGGTCAGAATAGTATTTATCAGTACTACCTCTTAATTTGCCCTCAAATATTATGTCGCCGGTAAAACAGATTTTCCGATCAAAATCGTAAAGGCTTATACTTCCGGGGGTATGACCGGGAGTGCTAATAATCCTTAAACCGTAAATTTTTTTAACCGT
>JBEKGU010000043.1:0-4151 GCA_050012635.1 Candidatus Microgenomates bacterium
GCTTCGCAGGCTTGGGCCACCGGGGACCCGGGACTTATCAATTTGTCAGCCATTAATCGGGGAACTGCCCTGGCCAACCCTCTTCTGAGTAGAAAAGGTCCGATTATGGCCACTAACGTTTGCGGCGAGATTCCTTGTTACCCTTATGAATCCTGTAACTTGGGCTACCTCAATTTTCCTAAGTTTGTTAATAATGGGGCCTTTAACTTTGAGAGATTTGGGGAAGTGATTAAAGTGGCCATTAGGTTTTTGGACAACGTGATTGATGCTTCCTGGTTTCCGGTTCGGGAAGTGGAAAAGGCAGTCCGGGCGCATAGACGTTTGGGTTTAGGGGGAGTCGGCTGGGCGGAAACTCTGATTATGCTGGGAATTGCCTATGACAGCCCGGCCGCCCTGGAATTGGCTGAAAAAGTGGCCAAAACAATGTATAAAACGGCTTTTGCTGCTTCCTGTGATTTGGCCAAGGAAAAAGGCCCTTTCCCGTTGGTAAACGATTCTATTTGGGCCGGGAAAAAGACCAAGCCCAGAAATATCGCCCTTCTGACTTATCCTCCCTCAAGCGGCAATGCGGTGATTTGCGAGACTTCTTATGGTATTGAGCCCCTTTTTGCCCTGGCTTATGAGCAAAATGTCTTGGAGGGAATGAAATTTAAAAATATTAACAAACTCTTTTTGGCTGAGCTGACAAAAAAGAAACTTTATTCGGATAAACTGATTCAGAAAATTATTGACAATCATGGCAGCTGCCAGGGCATCCCCGAAATACCTAAAAGTTTGCAGAAAATTTATAAAGTCGCCCATGATATTTCCTGGCGTGATCATTTAAAAATGCAGGCAGCTTTCCAGAAATGGACGGATAATGCGATAACTAAAACTATCAATATGCCCGCAGGTGCAACGACTGAAGATGTAAAAGAGGCCTATCTGATGGCTTGGAGGTTGGGGTGTAAAGGATTAACTATTTATCGGGATCAATCGAAAATAAATCAGGTAATCCAATTTGGAGGTAGTGCCGCGTCTACGGTAAAGAAAAAAGAGTATAAATGTCCGACTTGTAATTTGAAATTGGTGCGCGATGGCCACGGTAAGTGTCTAAAATGTAAAAAATGTGGTTTTTCTACCTGTGAATTATAAATCCATGAGCATTTACACAAAAACGGGGGACAAAGGGGAAACGGGACTCTTCTCAGGGAAAAGAATTCCCAAAGATGATATTTTAACTGAAACCCTAGGGAATTTTGATGAAGCCAACTCTTGGTTGGGGATAATCGGGGGACTAGAAGAGATCCAGAAAGATTTAATGACGATTTGTTCTATTTTGGCTGGGGCTAAACTGGAGTTTCCGGACTCAAAAACTGAAGATTTAGAAATAAAGATAGATGTGTTAGAAAAAGAGTTGCCTCCACTGGATCATTTTATATTGCCTAAGGGAAAACTCATGTATGGTCGTGCCCTTGTCCGTAGGGCCGAAAGAAGTTTGGTTAGAGTATCTAGATTTAAGAAGGTTAGACCCGAGGTATTAAGTTATGTTAACCGTCTCTCCGATTATCTTTTTATGCTCTCCCGAAAGGCTAATTCTCACTAAACTCCAGATCGGATTCAGTAATTAGACCGAAGCCGTTATCCTTAAGCCAAGTCATAAAATTTTGTTTACTCTGAAGATAAGGGCTAACTAAGGCCACCTTAAATTTATTATTGGCGTAATCCATATCTACTGCCGCAAAACCCAGATTAAAAGGAGTTTTATTGACCAAGTTAGAAAACTGAGTTTCTTTTGGAGTGAGGGGCAGGGGTGTGGTGTTAACAGCCCCGGTAAAATCCGGAATATTAGCAAATGGAGTTGGAGTTGGGGAAAAAATAGGGGAAGGAATAGGTGAAGAAGGGCTAACTTTATTCATAATTTCAGCAAAGCCGGATTTCATAATTCCACCCAGCGAGTCATTAACGGCTGGAGTATTCGGACTGCGGGTTAAATAAGTATAGGCAAATAATGCCAAAACAATAAAGCCGGATACAGAGATTATTATTAAAAATAGTTTTTTATTAATCATTTTTTAGGTGGTTTAATGAGAGTTATATCGTCAATAGTATAGTTTATTCCCTTGTCTTTCAGTGTTGTATTTTCTCCAAAGTACGGATCATTATATACAAAATCTCCTTTGTTATTTACACCTACTATTAATGTAAAGTGACTATGTGCGTTACCGTTCCCGTCTTTGAAGGTAATAGACGTAAAACCAAGCCAGCCATTCTCAATATACTCCTCCAATTTTTGTGTTGATACGTTTAATCTTTCTACGTCGTAACCCTTTTTTGTGAGAACATCACTTGCAATGGAAAAGCCTGTTCCCTTGTAATTGCTCGAGGGATAATATTGTTTAACAACGTCTACAGGGGTGATGCCGGGGTCGGTATATGAGGCTAAAATCATGGCCAGTGTTGCTTGTCCGCAAGCAGAAGCAGCGTAGGTATTAGCATCTAGATTACCATTACTTGGCCCGGGTAGCTGAAGACTTCCCCAACGGTAGTCTCTTTGACTCCAGAAAACTATTTCTTCTCCGTTTTTGTCGTAACAATAACCATCGGTGGCTTTAGCACAACTTGCCAAGCCGGCACCAAAAGTTTTGGGAGAAACTGGAGCCACAGAGGAAGTAGTTTTGCACTTACCGCCGGTTGTATCGGGTATACAACCATTAACACAATCGGTATTTAAAATATCCAGACAAAAATTATTAGCAGTTTTGATTACGGAAACTACCCCATTTGCAGGTGGTACAGGATTGGGGTTATTCGTTAGATTTTTTTGTAACTGGTCAGCAATTTTTAGATAATCAGTACGTTGGAACTTATTTTTGCAATCTTGTTCTGAATCGTAACCCCAAGCGCTATAGTCTAAACAATAATCTTGAGCCAGTGTGTTGTCGCTAATACTATCGTTTTGGAACTTTGTAACAATTTGCATCAACACAATCTTAGTGTTGTAGTCAGCATTTGTTTTCATCAGATCGTTTGTAAGGTTTTCCTCATACACCCCTTGGGCTTTTAGTTTATCTGCGTCACTGAGTGAAGAAAGTATTAAATAGTCCTCTCTTTGGAAATCCCCGGTACATTGCATTCTGGAAGCATAATATCGAGCTTTATAGTCGCTACAGTATTCTTGGGCTAATGTCTGGTCCGGAATACTGGTGTTAACGTATTTGTTGTATATTTCCTGGTTATTATTTGCTTTAATAGCCATTTCTTGTTTGTTGATCGTGGTGTTTGGTTGAACAGCTACCGGGTTTGTGGGAGCTTTTTGATTAAGTATGCTGATGGCATTATTCCTGGTATTTGTATCTAAAAGAACCATTTTGTTTAGAAGCTGGGTTTCGCCTTCAGGAGTATTAATATCGGCAATATTATATTTTTTCGCCAATTCGTCCAATGAAGAACTTTGAACCTCTCCAGTTTTGGATGCTACCCAATTCTGGTAAGCCTGTTGTGTTTCGGGTAGATTGGTCACATGCCGGTTACCTTGACTATCCAGGTAAGTACCGGAGACGAACCCTAACCCATCATTGCCAGTGGCACTTTTATAGTAGGAAGGGCCGTTAGCGATTTCCGCAGTTGTTGGTTGATAACCAAAAGAGTTTGGTGAAACGGTGGGATTAGTAGTTGTAGTTTTGGTAGTAGTTTTAGGGGTGGGCTTAGGCGTTGATTTCTTGTTGTTGGATTTGGCCTCTTTTTGTGCTTGTTTGATATCTTGCTGCAAAGCCGCATTACCATTATCGGGACCTGCTCCGGGGTTATTGAATTCTTCAATTGGTTTGGCCCAATTTCGGATATCAAAACTGCCGTGGTTGACTACCACGTTGACGCCCACAATTAAAGAAACTAAAAACAAACTGACACCGATTAAACTAATGGGGTCAATCAGGCCTTTCTTAGAAACTAATGGCATTAAATTTATTATATAATAAACCATGGCCCTATTTCCCGAGAAAGAACCGCAAGTTAAACCAGTGGAAGAAAGACCGGAGCAGATAAATCCTTTAACCATCGAAAAAAAGGAAGTGGTGACCCCGACTCCGTCACAGTTTACTGCCCAGGTCAAAAACGATCAGGGCCAGCCCTTAATTACCACTGCGGCTAACCAAAAAATTTCTATTCAA
>JBEKGU010000044.1:0-4134 GCA_050012635.1 Candidatus Microgenomates bacterium
TAGGCTATCTGATGATTCAATATTCTAATTTTGTCAGGACTCCGGCCCTGGAAGTAGTGGAACCCCGGGAAAACGCGGTAGTTAAAACGACTAGCTTAAAAGTAATTGGCCAGACGACTGAAGATGCGACAATTGAGGTTAATAACCAGCCGGTGTTGGTGGGAGATGATGGTAAATTTACCACGGATTTGCAGATTTATGATGGGACAAAAGAAGTTATAATAAAAGCAGTTTCCCGGTCAGGTAAAGAAACAGTAATAACGCGGGATATCAAGCCGGAACTATAATATGGACAGCGTACAAACGATACTGGCGGTGGTAGTTGGAGTTTTAACTATTCTTCTCGGAATTGTTGGTGTCCAGGTGTTCTTAGTGATAGTTGATTTAAGAAAAGCTATTAAAAGATTAAATAGTATTTTGGAGGATTCACTTTTGGGTGGAGGTTTAATCAGGCCCGAGAAACTAACCGGGGTGATTGAAATGCTCCGCAAGAATAAGAAAATGGAATCCCAGGGACAGGATTAATTTTGATTAAACTATCCCGTTTCTCTAGCAAATCTTCTTAAATCGAACGTAGGGTGGATTTTTTCTTCCTCTCTCTTTAGGTCTACTAGCGAAATTTTTCCTTGCAAATATTGAGCATGTGCTGTTTTAAGTTGTGCTTCTTTTCTATTATCTTCTTCGACTTCTAAATGCACGGTGTTTCGATCTGGCGTCATATTAGTTCGATTTTATCACTGATATTAGATTAGTAAAGCAATACAATATATAATCTAGCCGGATTAAACATATGCTTATTGGAATAGAGCTGGAAAGATATTTTGATAAAAAAAGGGCGAGTCCTGACTGTCCCCACTGGATTTATCCTAGAGGAAAAGATTGGGCTTTTTACCACGAGGATATAGGTATTCGTTTGGATGAGGAAGGAATAAGGTGTGAAGGTCAAAGATCTCAAGGAGGAAATTTGAATCCCCGTTGCGAGAATTGTCCTATTAGGGGTAAAAAGTTTACAGACATAAATTACCGCAATTACCTAGAGAAGGGTTATTAGACAAGAATAGAATTTACCTAAAGTTGAATGTACAAGGCCTCGCCTTGTACATTCAGAAATCGGTAATTTTGGGTCGCTTCAATAAACTCTCGAACGCTGTTATAATCTAGCCATGAAGACTTCGGAGGTTAGAGAAAAATATCTCAAATTCTTTGAAAAGAGAGGACATAAAATAATCCCTGCTGCGCCTCTGGTTTTGGAAAATGACCCCACCACACTTTTTACTTCAGCCGGAATGCAGCCTTTAATTCCATATCTTAAGGGTGAACCTCACCCGAAGGGGAAAAGATTAGTGGATTCCCAACCCTCTTTACGTTTAGAGGATATTGAAGAAGTGGGCGACAATCGCCACACAACATTTTTTGAAATGTTAGGGAATTGGAGCTTGGGGGATTATTTTAAGAAAGAGCAGTTATCTTGGATTTGGGAATTTTTTACCAAGGAGTTAGGTTTACCCAAAGAAAAATTATATGTGTCTGTTTTTGAAGGTGGCAAAGCCATTCCCAAAGATACCGAGTCCGAAGCCATTTGGAAAAGTTTAGGAGTACCCCCAGATCATATTGTTTTTTACGATGTGGAAAAAAATTGGTGGAGCAGAAGCGGGCAACCGGATAGAATGCCTGCCGGCGAGATTGGCGGTCCGGATTCGGAAATCTTTTTTGATTTTGGCAGCCGGCATGATCCCAGGTTTGGTAAAAAGTGTCATCCGAATTGCAATTGCGGTCGGTTTTTGGAAATCGGCAACTCAGTTTTTATCCAGTATGAAAAACAAGCCAATGGAAGTTTAAAAGAGCTACCGCGGAAAAATGTAGACTTTGGCGGGGGACTGGAAAGAATTACGGCAGCCATTAACGATAATCCTGACATTTTCAAAATCGATGTTTTCGTGCCAACTATTAGGAAGTTGGAAAATTTAACTAATAAAACCTATCGGGGTAATGAAAAAGCCATGCGGATTATCGCCGACCATCTAAGAGCTTCAACTGCCCTAGTTGATAGCGGAGTAATTCCAGCCAATAAAATACACGGTTATGTTTTACGCAGGCTAATTAGAAAGATGGCCGTAAAGTTATTGGATTTGGGAGTAAGAATAACCCCCGACAATATTAAAGCGGTGACGGCCGATGAAGTAATACTCGAGGAATTATTAAAATTCAATAACACCTTGGAAAGAGGGCTTAAAGAAATAGGGAAAATTGATAAGATTGACGGCAAAATTGCCTTTGATTTATATCAGTCGTTTGGTTTTCCGCTCGAACTGACGGCTGATATATTTGAAGAAAAAGGTCAAAAAATCAACAGGGAAGAATTTGAACAGGAATTTACCAAACATAAAGAACTCTCCCGAACTGCCAGCTCTGGGATGTTTAAAGGGGGACTGGCTGATGCGGGAGAGCAAGTAACTAAATATCATACAGCCACACATCTCTTACATGCTGCCTTACGGCAAATTTTGGGAGACCGTGTGACCCAGAAGGGATCAAACATTACAACTGAAAGACTGAGATTTGATTTTTCTTACCCACAGAAATTAACGGATTATGAATTACAGAAGGTTGAGGATCTGATTAATGTGCAAATCGAAAAGAAATTGCCGGTCACTTTTACTACTGAATCTCTTGATGATGCAATTGCCGAAGGGGCTCTGCATTTCTTTGCCGAAAAGTATGGAGATCAGGTTAAGGTTTATTCTATCGGTAACTTTTCCAAAGAAGTTTGTGGAGGTCCCCATGTGAGTAACACCGAAGAGATTGGCCGTGTTAGAATAATTAAACAAGAGAAAGTCGGATCCGCAATTTTGCGGATCTATATGTCCAAATGGATCTAAAAACATTGCTGCCCGGTTTAAAACCTCAACCCAAGAGTGAACATTATTGGTTGCTAGTTATTGAATCTGGCTGGATTCAGGCCGGGATTTGGAAAATTGAAGAGAGTAAAGCGGAGGTGATTTCTGTTAGCCCGGTTACCCCTTGGGAAAGCGATGAGGAGATTGTAGGCGCTGCTGATACTGCTTTGTCCTCGGCAGTTCAAAATCTGGCCGAAGACATCAAGGAACCCACAAAAACTATTTTTGGTGTACCCTCATCCTGGGTTGAAGGAGGGCAAATCGCTCAGGAATTTTTAGATAAAATAAAAAAAGTCTGTTCGGAATTATCCCTTGAACCTACAGGATTTGTGGTTTTGCCGGAGGCAATTGCTCATTATTACAGATCTGAAGAGGGCGCTCCCTTAAATGCCATTGTAATAGGTATAAGCCAGGAAAATCTGGAAATTGCGGTTTTCAAACTGGGAAATCTGGTGGGGACATCGGTGGTTGCCAGAAGCGTATCGGTGGCCGATGACGTTGCTGAAGGTTTGACCAGATTCTCAACCGGAGAGCCTCTGCCGTCCAGAATTATTATTTATGACGGTAAAGAGGGCGAATTGGAAAACACTAAACAGACATTGCTGGAAACCAACTGGGAGGGGAGCGAGAAAATTAAGTTTTTACATACACCGAAAGTGGAAGTATTTGAGACCGATAAAAAAGTTATTGCTACATCTCTTGCCGGGGCTTCCGAGATATCAGGAGTGAGCAAAGTCGAAACGGAAATGCCGCAAACAGATGACCGGGAATATGTTTCTGAGGAGGTGGAAAATGTCAAGGTTCCGGCGAATAAAGTTACTCCTGAAGAATTGGGCTTTGCTATGGGGGAAGATATTGTGGGTACTCATCCCCAACCCCCGGCTGTTGGGCTCCCTGCCCAAAAATTGAATATTCGAATGCCGACAGTAACTTTACCCAAATTTAAAAAACCTCTGCTTTTGGGTGGAATAGCTGTAGCGGTTTTCGTTTTTGCGGCTATTGGTTATTATTGGTTTATTCCTAAAGCTGTAGTAACTGTTTATGTTGCCCCGCAGAAAATTGATGAAGAAGCCAATTTGACGATTGATACCTCATCTCCAGGAAGTGATTTTTCCGGGAGTGTTCTGGCTGGTCAGCCGGTAACAACCGAGGTTTCCGGAGATAGGACTCAAAGTACTACCGGTACAAAATTAGTAGGGGATAAAGCTAAGGGAACAGTTCAGATTCAAAACGGGAC
>JBEKGU010000045.1:0-4102 GCA_050012635.1 Candidatus Microgenomates bacterium
TCTGAGCAATGGAAATAAGTCCTAATATTAAGAGTCCCAATTCTACATAAGTCAAAATCCCCACACCTACGGTAGCGTATCTGGCGGGTTTAGCTACATCGGGATTAAGGAAAAAATCGGCCGAAAAATAATTAGCGTATTCATTAACAAAATATCTGGCGTAGACGATGGGTTTATTGTGGAACAACCTGGCGATAAAAACTTTACCTGGGCCTTCTTCAAAAGGCATCCGTGTAAGTTCATATTGGACATTAAGATCATTAAAAATTGACACTTGTGTAAACCTGCCCCGGGACTGGGGGTTTAGTGTCAGAATTCCTGCCAGTAAAACTAATCCTCCCCAACTGACAAGAACTGTTCTTGTCCACTTGCAGTAATAAATAATAATGGCTCCGGTAAAAAGTGGAATTAAAATCCGGGGTGCGGGATAGAAGAAATAACTGATAGCCAGAAGAATGATACTGGATATTAGGTACCTGATACTGCGATTTGAAAAATATTTAAGAAATAAGTAAAGGCCGCAAAGAGTAAAAAAGAGGGATATTACCACTTCACTGGTGGCCCGACTGGTGGAAATATGCCATGGGGAAATGGCCAGGAGTAGAGCCGCTATTAGCGCCAAATTCTTTTTCTTGGATATTTGCAGAACTATTAGGAATAGGGATATAACGCTTAGAGCCCCCAAGAGAGCTGAGGGAAAACGCACGGCAAAAACATTTCTACCCAGAAGGGCAATTGAGGGAATATCAATATAAAAAATGCCGGTTGGGCGGTAGTCGCCAAAAGAGTTGTAATAAAGGGCAAACCTGTTACCCCGGTCATCCTTGCCGGTTTTTAGAATTGAGAGGGCATTCCATCCCACTTTCACCTCATCATTCTGAAACCCTACCGGAAACGTTCCCAGTTTATATACCCGCAAAACAAAAGCCAGAAGGAAGACAAGAAGTAAATATTTGTATTTTTTAATGAAATCTTTCATTGTCTTGGCTGATTATATAACACTCTGCTGCCCCGTGGTATAATTCCTTTTGATGCCTAACACCAATACAATTGTCCTTCCTAAAGGCACGAAGGTCCCGGATCACTTAGCTCTGATTCCCGATGGTAATCGTCGCTGGGCCAGATCTAAAGGACTCCCTACCCTCATGGGCCACAAAAAGGGTTTTGACCGGGCGGTTGAACTTTCCCGGGCGGCCCGGGAGATTGGTATCCACACCGTTACGTTGTGGGGGTTTTCCACCGAGAATTGGGATCGGAGTGAACAGGAAATTAAGTATTTGATGAAGCTTTACTGCAAATTAATCAGGGATTATTTAGCTGAAGCCGGTAAGGATGGGGTAAAGCTAATCCACTTGGGCAGAAAAGATAGGATCCCTGATTTTTTGTTAAAAACTATTACCGGAGCCGAAAAAGCCACTAAAAATAACAAAAAATATATTATAAATATTGCCATTGATTACGGGGGTCAGGATGATATTGTCCGGGCTACCCAGAAAATGATTAAGGATGGCGTTAAAGCGGAATCGGTTAATAAAGCTTTATTCGAAAAATATCTGGATACCCGTGACCAACCGTATCCATATGTGGATTTGGTAATTAGAACTTCAGGAGAACAAAGAACCAGCGGGTTTTTGATGTGGCAGTCAGCTTATGCCGAAACATATTGGGATGATGGCCATTTTCCCGATTTTACTCCCGATAAACTGAAAGGCGCGATTTTGGACTATTCCCGAAGGCGACGCAGGTTTGGCGGTAATGATGCTATGGAACACTTTACTTTTAAGCCGGAGTTGGTCGCGGGTTTGGAGTTAGCCTGGTGGAGGCTTAGTAAGATTCCTCAAGGTACCCAACTACGCGATTATGCCTGGCAGCACCTCAGAGCTCAGTATGGACTGTCCAAGACCCTAGCTAAAGAGGCGGCCGAGTATATGCTGGCCGGGCGTGGGCTAGGGAAGTGGAAGAAGTTTTATAAATTGATTAAAGATGAATTAAAACTGGCTTTCGAACCCGCGATTGTGGCCTCATTGGAGCTAAAACTTCAGAAAGAGACAGAAGGCAAGGATACAATTAAAGCTGCCTCAGAAGCTGAAAGTACTGCCCAAAGCCTCTATGCTGAGGTTTACCGGATTTCTCTTTTCCAGGCTGCTAAACTTGCCCATTTACGGGTTTTGGCTGATATTGAAAGGAATTTGGCTGAAAATGGCATGGGGGAAGAACATTGGGATAGGGCTGAAGATTATCTGCAGAGATTTTACAGAGCCCTCAAGGAAAGGGTTGCCTAACCGGGGTGTAGTTTAACGGTAGAATGCGCGCATGGGGTGCGCGCGACGGCAGTTCAATTCTGCCCACCCCGACCAAAACAAGTTTTTTAGGATTTGCAGAAATTTTATTTTCCTTCTTGAATTTCGCAAGGAACAATAGTAAAAGGAATCTACGACTAATCTATGAATATGGCGAAGGTAAAAAAGGAATTAACAGAAACCAAGCAACAAATTGAATCTTCAGCCAAGCTTCAAGCTATAAGACTGGCCATGGACCAAATTGAAAAGCAATATGGTAAAGGCTCAATTATGAAACTCTCGGGGGACAAAGAAAATCGATTGAAAGTAGATGTTATTTCGACCGGGTCAATTGCTTTGGATTTGGCATTAGGAGTTGGCGGATTCCCCAGAGGCAGAATTGTAGAAATTTATGGCCCTGAGGCTTCAGGTAAAACTACTTTGGCTCTATCGGTTATTGCCGAAGCCCAGAAGAAAGGCGGGCAATGTGCTTTTATTGATGCCGAGCATGCCTTAGACCCCAAACGGGCTGAAGATTTGGGTGTGGATTTAGATAATTTACTAATGAGCCAGCCGGATACCGGAGAACAAGCTTTGGAAATTACCGAGACTTTGATCCGTTCAGGAGCTGTGGATGTAATAGTGGTTGATTCGGTAGCAGCTCTTGTCCCGCGGGCGGAATTGGAGGGGGAAATGGGGGATGCGGTGATGGGGCTTCAGGCCCGACTTATGAGCCAGGCTTTAAGAAAATTAACCGGGGCCATTTCTAAATCCAAAACCATTCTTATTTTTACCAATCAGATGCGGCTTAAGATTGGAGTGATGTTTGGTAATCCCGAAACTACTCCTGGCGGTTTGGCTCTCAAATTTTACGCTTCAGTCAGAATTGATTTAAGAAGAATTGAGGTCCTAAAAGACGGTGAGAAAGTGATTGGGACTCGGCATAGGGCCAGAATTGTCAAAAATAAGGTGGCGCCTCCTTTAAGAATTGCCGAGTTTGACATTATGGAGGGTAAAGAGGGAATTTCTAAGGCCGGAGGACTTTTGGATGTGGCCGTAGATATGGGCTTAATCAGTAAAAACGGATCATTTTTCAATTATGGGAGTAAGCCGATTGCTCAGGGCAAAGAAGCGGCTAAACTTTATTTGAACGATAATCCTAAAATTGCTGAAGAACTTGATAAAAAAATCCGTGATATGGTAGCCTCCGGTACCAAAATCCCCAAAGAATTAGGCGAAGAAAAAGAAGAGTAAAATTAGGGAATGCCTACAGTAACTGATATTAGACCTCAAAAGAGCGGGAAAAGAGTAAACGTGTACCTGGATAATCAGTTCGGGTTCGGATTGGATTTGGAAAATTATGTCAAGCTGGGATTAAAAATTGGCCAGGAATTTAGTCAGGAAAAGATTGAAGAAATAATAAAAAAAGCTGAATTTCAGAAAACTCTGGATAAACTTTTAAGGTTTGCCACCCTTCGGCCCAGGTCAGAAAAAGAAGTTGGAGATTATCTAAGAAGGAAAAAAGTCCACGAAAGTTTGCATGGCGAGCTGTTTAACCGGTTAAAGTGTTTGGAATTGATTAATGACGAGGCCTTTACCCGCTGGTGGATAGAACAGAGAATGCAGTTTAAGTCCAAATCAAAGAAAGATTTGGAATATGAGCTGAGAATGAAGGGAATAAATAAGGAAATAATAGAAAAAGTGTGGGGAGAAGTAAAAATTGATGATGATAAGTCGGCAAGAGAATTATTGGAAAAGAAAAGTTATAAATGGCAAAATTTACCCATAGGTAAGGCCAAACAGAAGGAAAAGGAATTTTTAGC
>JBEKGU010000046.1:0-4092 GCA_050012635.1 Candidatus Microgenomates bacterium
ATAACTCCAGCTGAATGGTCAGGCCCAGAAATAGGAAACAAAGAGGCAGCCACCAGGATTTACCCTTGGAATATTGCCACAGGCCATAAAAGAATATAGGCACGGTGAGAACGGTTAAGGTGGGATTAGACAGCCAGCCGGAATAGGAGACATAGTAATAAGAAAAAATAGCCACAATTGCCGAAATAACGGCAACTTTCTTGTCGCTAAACAAGGCTTTAGCCAAAATAAAGATCATAACTGCAGCCAGGGCGTTAAAGAGGGAATTCCATAGGACAATCCAAATAGGATTGCCTCCGCCAAAATAGATAGGCAGGCTAATGAAGTACAGCCAGGCAACACCATGATGTAGGCCGGGATTATTGCCGGCAGTGGGGCCGATAATTTTTAGATGCCCCTGGGTAATTTTTAGGGCATCAAAGAAATCTCTGGCCTGATCGAAGCCGACAACGGTATTATTTGGCCAAACGCTTAGAAATCTGATAAAAAAGGCTAAGAAGAAGATAACAATAATTAAAAGAAACGTTTTGTTCTTCACAGATTGATTTTACACTATTGACCGGAAGGATCTATTTGTGAAAAGATTAACGTATTAGGGTGGGGGTGAGTAAAGTATGGCAGAACAAACAGCAGGAACGGGTCTAAAGAAGAACGTCTCGGCGGCACTATCGTATGTCCTAGGGCCAATAACCGGGGTAATCTTTTTGGTGATTGAAAAGGATCCCTTTGTCAGGTTCCACGCAATGCAATCAATTGTAGTCTCGGTAGTTATGATTGGCCTGCAGTGGGTCTTAGGGTTTTCTATAGTCCTTTTATTCTTAGTTCCCATAGTTGGTATTATTAGCTTTGTGTTATGGCTACTTTTGATTTATAAGGCTTGGATGGGACAAGAATGGGAAGTGCCGGTTTTGGGTAAGATAGCCCGCAACCTGATAAAGAAAGCGTAAATGAAACTGATTGTTGGCCTTGGGAACCCGGGGAGGGAGTGTGGCAATAATCGGCATAATGTCGGCCATTTAGTGGCCGACGCGTTGTTGGCTAAGCCTCACAGAAATTTGGTGGTTAAGAAAACTTCAGTTTTTATGAATTCATCCGGTGAAGAGGTGGAACGTTTACTAACTACCTATTCACTAATGCCTAGTGACTTATTCGTTATTCACGATGATTTAGATATCAGACTGGGGGAATTTAAGATTCAGTTTGGTAAAGGGCCGAGATTACATAATGGTATTCTCTCAATAGAGAAAGAATTAGGAACCGATGATTTTTGGAGGGTGAGAGTTGGGGTAGATAATCGCTCTCCCGACAATAGAATTTCCGGTGAATCTTATGTACTCCAGGATTTTACAAGTGATGAAAAGGTAATTTTAGACAGGGTAATCTTAGCGATATGCAAAAAGTTGGCGACGTTATAAGTAAATACAAAGTAAAAGAGGATGAAAGATATGTCTCCCGAGAATTTCAGCAATATGGTTATGATTTGGCAGTAGAGTTGGGAGATTTAAAAAATACCTCCCTATATATAAAACTGGCGAAAACAACTTCCCGAGGTTTACTGCAAGCCGCCCGGAGTTTTGTCAAAGATGCCACCAATGCCAGATCCAAACCGAGATTGTTTATGTGGAAGCTGACTGAGCTTAGGAAAGCGAAGGAAGCTAACGCACCGGTTTAATGCCCAGTTGTGAAATGCCCCGCGATTTTCTAAAGGACTCAATCAGCGTTTCAAAATCACAACTTCCTTCGCAAAATCCCGGACAGTGAATGTTTAAAGCTTCTCCAACCCCGCGCTCGTATCTGAATTCGACTATTAATCGCGTTTCTTCAGGGCGTCCCCAGGATTCTATGAGGGTAAGGTAATGTCTCCCCAGATCACATTCTTCACAATTTTCAGGTGATCTGGTTCCCATTTTACCTACCTCCCTTCTTATTTGAAATATAATTATAACATAGGGTGGAATGAAGTTGTTTCGAGTTGTAAAATGAATTGTGAAGAAAGATGTCCTGCTTAGACTAGCTTTTTTAATTTCACTTCTGATTCTGACTTCGGTTGTCAAAAAATGGTTATCTTTGGCTTATTGGCCCTACTGGTTGGGGGGGCTAATTGGTTTGGTTTTACCGTCCCTGGATCACATTGTTTATGTCTTTTTCCAGCGCCCATATGAATTGACCCCGCAAAGGGTAAGAGCTTTATGGGAGCAAAAAAATTACCGGGGGGCAATACTACTCTTGTATCAAACCAGAAGCGAGAGAACTAATTTAATTTTTCATTCCCTTCTTTTCCAAGCCATTTTTGTTATTTTAACTTTTTGGGTAGTGAGTTCATCGGGGAGCCCGATAGGCCGGGGAGTAGTTTTATCTTTCTATTTAAATTTGCTTTTGGATGAAATTACTAATCCAATCAGGCGTGAATCAAATACTTATTTAATAATAGCCGGAGTACTGCTTGTAATCTTTTCTTTTCTATTCTAAGATGGACAAGTTATGGCCACTGTAAGTATTACTGATAGCGAGTTTGACCAGAAAGTTTTGCAAAATACGGTTCCTGTACTGGTTGATTTTTGGGCTCCGTGGTGTGGCCCTTGCAAAATGGCCGAGCCGGTCTTGGAAGAGTTATCCGAAACTTATTCAGGAAGAGTAATAATTGCTAAAGTTAATGTTGATGAAAACCAAGCCAGTGTCGCGAAGTATGCCATAATGTCCATTCCCACAACCATTCTTTTTAAAAGCGGCGCTGAGTTGGGCCGCCAGACAGGTTTTTCCGGCAAACAAGCCTTTGAAGAATTAATCAAAAAAGTGTTATGAATCGGGGTGAACAGTAAGATGGATCCAAATCAACCAAATCCAGTTAATCCAATAATTCCGCCGGCACAACCAGTAGAGCCAGTTGTACCGCCAGTTGCTCCGGTAGTTCCGGAACCGATAGCGCCGCCACCACAACCAATGGTACCAACGATGCCTGAGCCGCCGCAACCAGCAGTGCCCCCACAGGGGCCGATTATTGGGGGGACAGATGATACGGGAGGTCAAACCGGGGGAATGCCCCCGATGCCCCAACCGTAATTCCGATTTGATCGGAGTAAGAGGAAAAATAAAATGAATGAAGACTTTAAGGTAGCGGTACCTGCTGAAGGGAGGCCGTGGGATGTGATAATTGTCGGTTCCGGCCCCGCAGCTTTTTCTGCTGCAATTTATACTACCAGAGGTGATGCCTCGACTCTGATTTTGGGTGGAGAAAATTGGGGCGGGCAATTAATGCTGACGACCAAAGTTGATAATTATGCCGGGTTTCCTGAGGGGGTGGATGGACCGGAATTAATGGACCGGATGCGTCGCCAAGCCGAAAGATTCGGAACTGTTTTTGAAAGCAGCTATGTAACTAAGGCGGATTTTAGCGGCAAGCCCTTCAAACTTTATACCGGTGAGAAAGAATATTTAGCCAAGTCGGTACTAATTGCTACGGGAGCCGAGACTAAGTGGCTGACAGTTCCCGGGGAAAAAGAATTAATTGGCCGGGGAGTATCCTCCTGCGCTCCTTGCGACGCTCCGTTTTTTAAGAATAGAAAAGTAGCCGTGATTGGCGGTGGAGATTCGGCCATGGAAGAGGCGATGGTCCTTTCCAAATATGCCAGCGAAGTGACTGTAATTCACAGAAGAGACACCTTTAAGGCTTCGGAAGCTATGCAAGCCAAAGTCTTAAATAACCCCAAGATTAAAATAATCTGGAATACCGAAGTCCAGGAAATAAAAGGTACAGGTAAGGTTGAAGGATTAATATTAAAGAACAGCCAAACGGGGCAGACCTCAGACTTTCAAGTTGATGGGGTGTTTGTGGCCATAGGTCATAGGCCCGAAAGCCATGCTTTTGAGGGTCAAATCGAATTGGACGAAAAAGGTTTTGTTAAGATATTGGGTGGGCACGGCAAAACCAGCGTCCCGGGAGTATTTGTGGCCGGGGATGTGATGGATCCTTTTTATAAACAGGCGGCTACTTCAGTGGGCAGCGGTTGTGCAGCGGCTTTGGATATCTTAAGTTATCTGGTAGAATAAAACCCGATGGCAAAGAAATCTATTTTAGAAAAGTTTATTCCGGTC
>JBEKGU010000047.1:0-4076 GCA_050012635.1 Candidatus Microgenomates bacterium
TAATTGTAGCCACGGTTACTTATTTAGCTTTTGTGGAGTTAGCCAAGCGCTTTATTAAACCGGCAAAAGTGCCCGGAGTTTAGCTTCAAAAGACGACGTCTTTTGAAGCTATTTTTAATGCAGTTTCTACTTTCTGATTTAGCTCCTCGATAGTGCCGTCGTTAATTAATTTATAGTCGGCCATAGCCATACATTTTTGGAGATTGTGTTTGTTGGGATCGGTTGAGTGCATTTGCTGCTTTTCAATTGCCAGAAGTTCCTTTACCGATTCAATGTCACCCTCTCCGCCTCTGGCCACTATTCTTTTAAACCGGAATTTGGCCGGGGCATCAACAGCAAATAAAATAAATTTGCCTTTACTTCTCAGAGATTCAATTTCCCCGGGAGTCCGTAAACTTTCAATGACGCAGTTTTTGCCGATTTTTCTGGCCCGTTCGAATAGTGAATCAATAATATAACTGGGGGAGTGCCGGGCGCGAAGTTCGTTACCTAAAAGGGTCATATTTGTTAAGTTAATTTGTATGCCCCTGGCTTTCATTTTCTGAACCAGGAATTTTCTGGCGGAGAAATGTACAAAGCCCTTATTATTAACCAGGTAATCAACGACTGTTCCCTTTCCTGATCCTAAGGTGCCGGTAATGCCAATGATTAACATATTGACTCTGAACGGATTGTATACTAATCTTTCGCTGGGATGAAAGAGCAATTTATTATTACTGCCAACGGGGAAGCAAATGCACAATTAGGAAGTTGTAATAAACTTAAGGCAGTTATCCAATGGGGCCCGGGTTATGTAGATGGGGTATCAACTTTGAAAGGGGAGCAGCCTGCGAAATGCAAGATTATTGGTAATTGGTTAGGTGGCCAAAAGGTAATTCTTTCAAATGGGGACTGTCAGAACTTTGATTGTGTATGGAATTTTGGGTATACAGGGTAAGTCCAACATGGAAAGGGATGATAATGAAAACAAAAAAATCATTATTACCACCACCACTACAGCCCCAGCAGAACGAAAACCTAAAACTTTTCCCGGACGTTGTTCAAAATTAAATTCAACTTTTGGAAACCAACACGGGACGGATATTATTCCCAATCAGGGGGGAGAATGGTCGGCGTTTTGTGAGTATATGCAGAAAAACGTTGAGTTTAAAGGAATACTTTGTCAATGCGAGAGTTGTACCTTTACTGTTTAACTTTAACTCTCTTTTGGCACAAGAACTGGGCAGGGGTGGAGGGAATCGAACCCCCGTTGCGGGTTTTGGAGACCCGCGTCCTGCCACTGAACGACACCCCTAGATAGGTGAATTATATAGTAAAAACGGGGTGGAAGGGAAATTACTTTAACTTGGTGGTTTCTTTGTGGAGAGTGTATTTGCGGCAAGTTTTGCATAACTTATTTAGTTCCAGCTTTTTCTCCATATTAATCTTATTCCTTTCGGTAATATAATTCTGAGATTTACAGACAGAACAGACTAAAGCCACCAGTTCGCGCGCCCCCTTTTTTGCCATATGCTGGAATCTTAACATAAGAGGTAGGCTTGACACAAGTCCTATAATATTAGCTATGACTGGGATACACGAACAACCAAATTGCTTTGGAAATTACAATCCGGAATCTAAAATATGTAAGAATTGTTCAGTTAATAGGGGATGTCATAATGATTTGGCGGGAATGAATGCCTCGGGGATTTTGGGGGGTCTGGATAAATTGAACCAGATAGAAGGGCTTTTAGGTGAGGCACCTGATTGGGTTTATGATTGGGATGAATTATCTGAGCAAGAGTTGGCAACAATGGAACGCGAAAATCCGGAAAAATGGAATCTATATAACCACTATTCTCCAGGGCTTTCTGATTGACGAAGCTAGAAAATATGAGCCTAGGGTGGGAATCGAACCCACAGTCTAACCCTTACCAAGGGCTTGTTTTACCACTAAACTACCCAGGCATGTCTCTGTTCGTTAATTTTCTCCATAAACCATTTCTTGAGTTTAATGTTTGAAACAGCTACCGAACAGACCCCGTATTTTGACTTTTTTTTATACGTACCCTTACCTTGCGGTGAGATCTGGACTATTTTACCAAATTTTGAAGGAGAAATCCTGAGTTCTTGGGACCAATAAGCTTTCGCTTGTTCTGGATCAGAGTCGTTAAAGCAAATTAGGTAATATTTAATTTTATCGAGTTTGACTTGACAGATATCGATTAGGAATCGGATATATGTTCTAAGAAGGCCAGAATCTGTATTTGTGACACTTAGAGAGTGGGGAGTGGACTTGTTGCCTTCACCCCAATATATTCCTAAAGTAAGACCAAGTAAAAACGTCTCACGATCATTTAATTTTTGTTTAATTTTAAAAGGATCTCCATTGGGGTTTTGTTTAATATAACTGGCCTCGCTTCGGTTTCTTCTTTTTATATTATATTTATCCATCCAGTAAACGATTTTATGATTTGAACATTTAAGAATAGAGGAAATTTCAGCCATAGATTTTCCTTTAGAATATAAAGAAAGTAATTGATTTTTAGATACTTGAATGTTATTCATTGGAATAGCTACTATTACTATAGATTATACTCTATCCAAAGTGACGATGTTATGTTTAGGATCAGGAGGATTAACTAGTAGTGAAGTGATTACAGAAGTTCATCGCGACGGTTGCCGAGTATCGGCCAGATAGCCGGGCCGAATATCCCATAAACAGATAGAAAGGTACCAACTGCTATAACCCGAGGATCACGGCCTGCCACGACCATACTAAAACCTGCAACGGTGGGAATAATAGCTTTTAAACCAAACTTATGTGGAAGTAATATATCCCAGGCCATTTCTCCAGTGTGGCGTAAGCATCCTTGGCCATAATCTAATTCTTCAATTACTGGGGGCTGGGGGGGAAGTGTCTCTTTCATTTGGCATAATTATAACTTTGTTTGAATATTCGTCAATATGGTGCCAAGGCTAGGATTCGAACCTAGGTAGGCCTTCCGGCCGCCTGATTTACAGTCAGGTACGATTGTCCACTCCGCCACCTTGGCAAATTAAGTTGCAGTTATGAGCCGAGGGTGAGATTCGAACTCACGACTTACTGTTTACAAAACAGTTACTCTACCACTGAGTTACCCCGGCCTGTAACTCATATTATACAATAAACGACCCTGCCTCAAAGAGCCGGGAAGAAGTTTTTCCCTATCGTTAAAATAGGTGGGTAAACTCATTCCGGAATCCAAAGGATACCGGAAAATTTGTTCTAAAGTCCCGACAATAAATTACCGGGACACCCTAAGAAACTTCTAGTAGGGAAAAAATTCCCAAACTCTATCTCTAGCAGGGTCAGTATTATCTTACACCAAGAAGTCCAATAATGAAATTGATAATTGGGGAAATGACCAGACTAATGAGAGAATTGCCTCCAAAAGTTGGGAAAATCAAAAGAACTAGAATGATAAGGCCAAATCTTTGCATAAAATATTCATAATTAACTGCCTCTTTATAAGGAAGAAGCCCTTTTAAAACTCCTCCTCCATCCAGGGGGTATACGGGAATAAGGTTGAATATAGCTAAAACTACATTGGTGGTAATTAGGTAAGTAAATAAAGGATAGAAAACTGAAAGAGGGGATATAAATAAACGTAATATTATTGAAAAAATGATGGCTAAGCTTAAATTTGAGGCAGGTCCGGCAAGAGAAACCAAAGCAAAGTCCTTTTTGGGGTCTCTAAAATTTGAAGGTTCAACCGGAACTGGTTTGGCCCAGCCAAAAATAAAAGGGAAATGAACAAGAATCAGTACCAAGGGGACTAAGACCGAACCTACGGGATCAAAATGAGCCAGGGGATTAAGGGACAACCTACCTTTCAGTCTTGGATTAGGATCTCCTAATTGGTCTGCCAGCCATGCATGGGAGAACTCATGGACGGTAATGGCTACCACAAACGCAAATATTAAATACAAAATCATAATTGCCAGAATATATCTTTACTAGTATAATACATCACTATGTCGTACGTATGCGAGATCTGTGGCAAGAAAACCGTTTACGGAATTTCCCAAATGCACCGCCGGGGTGTAGCCGGGAA